>JBAQGU010001015.1:0-5920 GCA_049287975.1 Roseiarcus sp. | reverse complement strand
GGCATGTACACGCCCATGGTCTCTCCGAGGTTGCGAACGAGTGGATCCTGGACGATGGCGGCCCATTGCGTCCAAAGTCCCTGCGGAGCGTTCCAGAGGAATGGCGGCTTGACCGGCGCGATTGGGGTAGACGTATTTTCAGGTATGGCGGGAACGTTGGCCGTCATCCGGTTTTGGATCATGGTGAGGGCATCGACTCGCGAGGGTCCCCAGGGCGACGGGGAGGCAGAACTCCGGCTGCGATACTCGTGCACGTAAGCGGCTTGCCTCTCGAAGCGCTCCCGTAGTTTGTCCTTGGCGTCCGGGCTCGACGCGGCGAGACGCGCCGCCAGGCGATCGAACTTTGCGGAATCGGTCAGAGTCGCCTGCATGGCGTTATCGAGGGCTGCAATATATCCCTGCATATCAAACTTGTTGGCGACGCCGCCTTCGATGCGAATATGCTTGCCCTTGTACTCCAACTCCTCTTCGTGGCACGCCGCGCAGGTCATGCCGGCGAATTCCCCGGTTTCCTCGCCCTTCCAGTGCGGGGCCGCAATCACTGTCTTGCTGACGCCGATCGGCAAGCCGTCCGGGTTGTATTGCGGATTTGCGGCTTCGGGGATCAAACCGTAGCGCTCGCTGTTCGCGTCCGATCGGACGAGTTCCTGGCTGTCGGCGAGTTCCAGGTTCAGGAAGATGTCGTACGACATGACTGCCGAGCCCTGCGAGAAGTGGTAATACCACTCCCGATCCGCCTCAGACCACGCCTGATCGAGGTAAATGACGGGACCGCTCGCGGATTGGGCCGCAGCTGGCGCAGGGAGGAACAGGCCTATCGCGGGGGCTAGAAGGATCGACAGCGCAAGCCAGGAAACAGGCGATCTCGAGCTGATGTTTCGACGCATCGAATTCACTCCCTGCTTTTATCTCTTCGGTCTCCCGAGAGTACGGCGGCCAGTTTCCGCCTGTCGAGTCGTGCGCGTCGTTCAAAATGAGGTCCTTCAACGTTGTGTCATTCCCGCGAAAGCGGGAATCCAGAGCCCCGGCACGCGCGGCCAAGTCTGGATGCCCGCTTTCGCGGGCATGACACTGACGTTTCTGAGTCATCCCCCCAATTTTGAACGACTCACGCGACTAGGACAGAGCCAACTCCCCATGCGCTCCTCGGCGCGAATGTCCTTGGAACATGACCACTCGCATGGATGATTCTTTCGTCCAGATGAGCCTTGCAGTACTCGATGGCGTCGTGCTCGGCGACCCGACCCTTTCCATAGCCTATAAAGTTGCTTATGGGCGAGGCCGTTGGGGCAGCCGCTCTACCCAGCCATCAGCGCGTCGGCGTCCTCCTGGTATGCGGCGGCGAGTTGTGCGTTTCGTCCACATGAGCGCTCGGGTCAACGGCATCGGCCTTGGGCGCGCTCAGCGTCGCCAGCGTCGCCAACAAACAACATTTTGTGCGTAGGTTCATGCTCCTCTGGTTGACTTTATTCCCTCAGGAATTTCCGGGCCTCTGTCACCTCCGCATGGCACGCTGACATATCGCCATGCTCGTCAGCCCTGCGAGCGCGTTCCAGCGCAGCCATCGCCTCGCGGATCGACACCCCTTCTCCCAAGGCCTTTTCAGCCGCGGCGATCGAGGCCGGGGTGGGTTGCCGGCTCTCGGTCGCGGCGGTGCTTTCGACCCCCGTCTTGCCGGCTTTGGCTACCTGGTCGAGCGCCGCATCGATCTTCGCTTGTTCTGCGTCTATGTCGGCCTTGCAGGGCCCGGCGATTGCGGCGTCGAGGCCCAGAAAAACGAAAAGGAGGGTGGCGGCAATGCCGTGAAGTTTCATCGAGAACCCCGCGCTCGCATATTTCGAAGAGCCTCCTAGCTAGTGAGGCGCGTTATTCAAAATCAGGTTCCTTTAACGTTGTGTCATTCCCGTGTAAGCGGGAATCCAGGGCCCCGGCACGTGCGGCCAAGTCTGGATGCCCGCTTACGCGGGCATGACACTGACGTTTCTGAGTCATCCCCTCATTTTCAACGACGGCGGCCAGACTGAGCAAACGCCGCCGAAAAGCTAGGCGTTACGCCTCTCAACCGAGAGATATATTCATGCCGCTCAGGTCCACCGAGAACATGAAGCCGACCTGTTTCCCGCGAAGTTGCAGCGTGACGCCGCGCGAGTTGGAAAGCCGGGCGACTTCGGCGCCGCCCGCGACCGCCATACCCGCGCCGAATTGGGAGTAGGTTCCCTGGATGTCGCTCGCGTTATGCAGGTGATACGCGACTCCGACGAGTTCGGTCACCGAGACTCCGATGGTCAGTCCGGCGCTGACGCCTCCGATCGACAACGGATAGGATTGCCCTCGGAAGGTCAATGTTCCGTGACCGCCGGACGCGCCTATGATGAAGCCCGCGCTGTCGATCCTCATGTAGATCGATCCCGTCGCTGCCTGCGCGGGGCGGACCAACCCGCCCATCGTAAGCGCAGCGGTGGAAACCAATAGGCCTCGACGTGTAATTTCATTCATGTGTTGCCCCTTCTCGCGATAGACTCATCCCGACCCGTCCATCCGTATCGCATTTGCGCACCGAAGCGAACCCAGGCGCTATTGCCCCTTGGTGCAGATCGAAACATCCGACGCCCAATGGTATTTCATTCCGACGCGAACGTCGCGCGATCCCCTCGGCGATCACGAAGGCGACAAGGTCATGCGCCTCTTCGCGCAGACCGCGACGATCGAGAACGGCTTCGTCCATCTTCCCGAGGCCGCCCATTGGCTGCCCGATCATCTCGCCGAATTCATGCTGTTTCCAAACGCCCGCTACGACGACCAGGTCGATTCCACCGCCCAAACGCTGGCCTGGGCAAAGCAAGAGCCCGGCCGCGCACGCAATGTTCGAATGCTGGCGGCGGCTGGCGGAAGAGGCCGAGGGATGGCCTTGGCAACGAAACAGGTGAGCCGACTTCCACCCCGTCATTGCGAGGAGCCCTTGCGACGAAGCAATCCAGGGGCGGCGGCAACGTGCGGCGCCAGGGGACCGCAAACGGCAGTGCTCTGGCCCCTGGATTGATTCCGCTTCGCTCGCGGTCGCAACGACGGGATTGGCGTCGTTTCGTCCGCCAGGATCGGCCCGAAGCCGATCGCTCACGCAAAGTCCGCATAGAGGTCGCGCCATTGCAGGTTCATTGCCTCGACGGCCATCTTCTTGGCGCGCGAGCCGCCCTCGAGCTGCTTCTCGCGCGCGATCGCTTCATCCATGCGTTCATAGGCCTCGTAGAACACTAGCAACTGGCGCCGATAGCGGCGCGTGAAACCCTCCCCGAGGCCCTCGCGGTGTAGAGCGTGCCGTTGCGGTCGCTGGCCATGATGTAGACGCAGGGCGCGCGGTGCATGGAAATTCCGGACTGCCGATTGGCGAACGCCGACAGGATTGTACGAAACCGTGTGCGCGGCAACCCGCAAAGCGTCACGTGCAGCAGCCCCTGGATTGCTCTTCGTCGCAAGGGCTCCTCGCAATGACGGGGATTAGGCGATTGGGAGTCGAGGAAGGGCGCGGGGGCGTCGAGGCTTGGCCAAGGGCTCCGTTTCCCTTCCCCGCTCTTCAAACCGGACGTGCGGATTTGCCGCGGGCATTCCGACAGAGTTCATGTCAGGCTCACGGCGGGCGCGGGCGGTTCATCGCGGGGCCAGCCGCACGCCGAGTTTCCCGAAGACGTCGCCCCGGGAAAAGACGCGCGCGCCGCGCCGGCCACACGGATCGAAGACGCGCCCGACGCGGTCGCAGACGCGCCGATCGCTGCAACGACTGGCTCGAAAGCGAACTCACAACGTGCTACATATCGCAGTCATGGCAAAGGCCCTCAAAGCGTCATCCGAAAAGCATGTGGTGAAAGGCTCGCCCGTCGCCACGAAGGTGGTGCGCGATGCGAAGACTGGCCAATACGTGACGGTAAAGGGCGTCGGAGCCCTCGAGGGCAGTGATTTCAAGATCAAGAAGGGCGTGAGCCTTCTGAAGCCGATCGCCAAACAGGCTCTTGGCCAGCGGTCCAAAAAGAAGGCCGGATAGGCCTTGCCGGGTGTCCTTCTCGACACACACACGCTCTATTGGCTAGTGAGCGGGGCAAAGCCGCTCACGGATGAGGCGCTTGTCGCCATTGGCGAAAGCCAAGCGATGGGCACGCTCTTCATCTCCCCTATCACGGCGTGGGAACTATCGATTGCCGCGCAGAAGCCTCCACACAGGGACCCTCCCCCAGCTGAATTCGACCATATCGAAATGGTTTCGTGCGGCTCTCCGTGCGACCTCGGCAAAGGTCATACCAATACAGCAAACGATCGCGGTCGAGGCTGCGGAAGTGCCCGTTGCGACAGGCCACAAAGACCCGGGCGATTGTTACCTGATCGCGACTTCGCGGGTGCGGAAGATTCCGATCATCACGCGTGATCCAGTCATGCGCAACCTGGCGACCGACGGTTATCTGGATGTGATCGTCTGCTGAGCCACTCGGTAGACTCAAGGAAGGGGCGGGCGGCGTCGAGGCTTGGCCAATGGCTCCGTTTCCCTTTCCTCGCGCAATCAAACCGAACTTGCGGATTTCGAGGCGGCGTGTCGAGGGCGCGGGCGCTGCCTCGGGGCCGCCTTTTCCTATGAAGAGAAAATGTCGATTTCTCTTTCTGATAAACACAACTGGTGCTAGGGTTCTTCATCGTTTCTCCGACCCGGTAACCCCATGGCCAGACTGTCAAAGAAGTCCCGCCACCCAGAAGCGCCTGCGCCCGCCGGCGAACTCGCGCGTCGCGTCGCGTTGCGCGGCAAGCTGGCGGATTGGCGGTTGCGGCGCTTTCGCTTTTTTCTTGCTTCCAAGTCAGTCCCAAGCCGCTCGACAAATTTCTTGCCGAGACGGTAAGACGGCCTCGCCCGGAAATGGCGCCGCAACGGCTTGAAAAGATTGAATCCGCGCCCGGAAATGGTATGGGCTCGGAAGCCCCGAGCCACTAGATCTGGTACACGGGCGCGCGGCTGACCGTGCGCTCCGGCCGGGAGCCGCAAGAACGCGCCCGGGGCCGGAAGGAAAATTTTCCGCCTCGCAAAGCATTGAAATCGCTCGAAACCGAATTAGAATCTGGGAAGCCTCGCCGGGGCGACGGACAGACAGGCGATCGAGCCGCGCCGCCTCTCCCGCGCCGGCGCGCCGCTCGCGCTGACCCACGCGGCGCGGGCACTGGAGCCGTCGCCAGTCGAGGCCCGGAAAGTTGTCCCGCACAGTCCGCACAGGGAATTCATCTCGCAGACTACTGAATTCGCAGATGTTTTGGAGACGGATTTTTCGCAGAAATCGGCCGATTCCGCCTGTTGACAGCGAATTCTGGGTTTTTCAGGAAAGTCGATCGAATCCGCGGCGAACCGCCGAAGGTCCCCCGCGCCGCCGCCTAGTCCCGCACGAACTCGAAGCGGTCGACATCGACCAATCCCTTGTCGGTGATCTTCAAGTGCGGAATCACCGGCAGGGGCAGGAACGCGACTTGCAGGAACGGTTCGGCGAGCGCTACGCCCAGACCCTTGGCTGCCGCGCGCAGCGGAATCAGCGCGCGATGGACCTCCTCGAAGCTCAGGAGGCTCATCAGCCCGGCGACCGGCAGCGCGAGCTCGCCGACGATCTCGCCGCCAGACGCGACCGTGAAGCCGCCCTCGATATCGATCAGGCGGTTGACGGCGACGGCCATGTCGGCCTCGTCGGCGCCGACAACGGTGATATTGTGGCTGTCGTGGCCGACCGAGGATGCGATCGCGCCGCGCTTCATGCCAAAGCCGCGCACGAAGGCGACCGCGATGTTGTCGTTGATTCCATGCCGCGCGACCACCGCTACCTTGACGAAATCCTGCTCGAGATCGATTCCCCGCAGACCGTTGGCGACTGGCTGCACGGCGGGCACGCGCTCGGTGATGATC
>JBAQGU010001014.1:0-7354 GCA_049287975.1 Roseiarcus sp. | reverse complement strand
GGCCTGGCGGCAGATTGTCGGGAATGGCGAAATGACGGGTCTTGGAGCCGCTGCGGGGCCCGAAAAGGACGCACCGCTCGGCACGGACGAACGCCGCCGCCGCCGGTTCGCCGACATGCGGCAGCGTCGGAACCAGGACAAGCGCATAGCCCGCGAGGTCGGCGCCGGCAGGCAGGATGTCGACGTCGAGGCCGAGCCGGCGCACCGCCTCGTACCATCGGAGGGTCAGCTCGAGATACGAAAAGTCGGCGCCTTGCGGCTGAATGCGCGTAATCCAGGACGCCTCGTAGTCGAACACGAGGGCGACGCGCGCCCGGGCCGTGGCGGGAAGCGCGCCCAGCGCCGCCAATTCGGCGCCGACTCGAGCCGCCTCGCGTCCGCCGGGGCTGAGGCCCGAATTGTCCGGCAGGTTGAGCCCCGCGTGCATCTGCTCCTGCGCGAACGGCGCCTGACGCCAGCGAAAATAGGAGACCACTTCGGCGCCGTGCGCGAGCGCCTCCCAGGTGAACAGCCTGACCTGGCCGGGTCGGGGGATCGCGTTCCATGGCGCCCAGTTCACCGGCCCGGGCTGCTGCTCCATCACCCACCAGCGGCCGCGCCCGACGCCGCGATAAAGATCGTGGTGGAACGGCGCGATGTCGGGATGCGAGGTCCGCGCCCAGCGCAGGCGCTCCGCCTCGGTGAACGGAAAGGTCTCGACGAAGCCGATCGGATAGGAATCCCAGCTCGCGAAATCCAGCGGCGCGGCGCAGGCGAAATGATCGAAATCGTGAGAGAAACCCATGAAATTATGGGTGACGAATCGACCCGGCGAGTGCGCGCGGATGATCTCGACCTGCATCCGATTGTAGGCGTCGACCTGTTCGGAAGCGAAGCGCCAGAAGTCGAGCCGCGCGGCGGGATTCGGCTCGGTCACGGTCAGGTGCGGCAGCGCGATCGCGTCGAAGGAATCGACCTCCATCGACCAGAACGCGGCGCCCCAGGCTTCGTTCAGTCGCTCGGGCGTCTGATAGCGCCGCCGCAACCAGTCTCGGAACGCACGAAGGTCAGCCTCGCCCCAGGACAGGATCGTGTCGTGACAGCCGTATTCATTGTCGGTCTGCCAGCCCGCGACCGCGGCGTGGGTCCCGAATTCGCGCGCGAGGATTTCGACGATGCGCGCGCTCTCGCGGCGCCAGATATCGGACGAAAAGCTGTAATGTCGGCGCGAGCCGAAGCCGCGCGGCCGTCCTTCGCGGTCGACCGGAGCGATTTCGGGATGGCGGTCCATCAGCCATTTCGGCGGCGTCGCGGTCGGCGTTCCCAACACGACTTTCAGGCCCGCCGCGCCCAGCGTATCCAGCGCGCGGCGCAGCCATGCGAGCTCCAGACGCCCCGCCTCCGGCTCGATCCGGCTCCACGCGAATTCGCCGATGCGCACAAAGCCGATGCCCATCGCGCGCATGCGCCGCGCGTCGTCCGCCCACAGGTTTTCGCGCCAATGTTCGGGATAGTAGCAGACGCCGAGCATGCGGGTTCCCTTTCCCCCACGGAACCCCTTCTCCCGCTCTTGCGGGAGAAGGTGGCGCCGTAGGGCGTCGAAGACGCCCGTCTTTCGACGGGCTATGGCGCCGGTTGAGGGACTTCCTTACCGCCCTCACCCTAACCCTCTCCCGCAAGAGCGGGAGAGGGGACTTCATCGCGCCCAGGCGGGCAGCCAATCTCCGTGCGCCGCGATCAACTCGTCGATCAGGCGCCAGATTTGATCGAGATCTAGCTCGGACGCAGTGTGCGGGTCCATCATCGCGGCGTGATAGATGTGTTCGCGGTTCTCGGTCATGAGGGCGCAGACGGTGAGCTCCTGGACGTTGACGTTGGTGCGGATCAGCGCGGTCAATTGCGGCGGCAGCGCGCCGACTCGGGTCGGATGAATGCCCGACGCGTCCACCAGGCAGGCGACTTCCACGGCGCAATCGTCGGGCAGCGAGGAAATGCTGCCGTCGTTGCGCTGATTGCCGTAGATTACCGAGGGCTCGCCGGTCCAGACGGAATTGACGATGGCGGAGGCATATTCGCGGCTCTTCCGGACCTCGATCTTCTCCTCGCTGCGGTAGGTCTCTGCCAGGCGCTTCCACCCCTCGATCTGCTCGACGCAGCGTTTCGGGTACTCGTCGAGCGGAATGCCGAATTTCTCGATCAGGTCCTCGCGCCCGCGCTTGATGAACCAGGGCGTGTATTCCGCGAAATGCTCGGAGCTTTCGGTGACGAAATAGCCGAGCCGCGAAAGCATCTCGTACCACACCTTGTTGGGGCAGCGCGTCAAGGGGTCGGGCTTTGGCAGCCGGCCCTCGCGATAGCCTTCGAGCAGGTCGGGATAGAGGTCGCGCCAGCTCCCGTCGCTCTGTCGCTGCTCGAACTCGAGGTAGAAGGCCATGTGATTAATGCCCGCCGCGCGATAGCGGATCTGGCCGAACGGAATGTCGAGATCGTTCGCGAGCTCCATCGCCGTGCCTTGGACGGAATGGCAGAGGCCGACCTGGCGAATCGCGGGATGGCGCGCCGCGATCGCCCACGCGTTGATCGCCATCGGGTTGACGTGTTGCAACAGGATCGCATCCGGACAGACCGCGAGCATGTCCTCACAGACGGACCAGAGATGCGGCACGGTTCGAAGGCCGCGCATGATGCCGCCGACGCCCAGCGTATCGGCGATCGTCTGCCGGAGGCCGAAGCGCTTGGGAACCTCGAAATCCGTTATCGTGCAGGGAGCGTAGCCGCCGATCTGGAACGCCGTGACCACGAAGTCGGCGCCTTCGAGCGCGCGGCGCTGGTCGGAATGCGTCTCGATCGATGCGGGAACCCCGAGCGTCGCGACCAGCTTGTTCGCGACGCTCGCGCTCTCCTCGAGCCGCCGCGGGTCGATGTCCATCAGCGCGATCTTCGATCCGACCAGCGCCGGCCGCTGCAGCACGTCGCCGACGATGTTCTTCATGAACACCGTCGAACCCGCGCCGATGAAGGCGATTTTGGGGAACGACATCGCGACACAGCCCTCGAGGTTGCCCCTTCTTCCGCTGTTGCGGGAGAAGGGTGGCGGCGAATCCGATGGATGAGGGTCGTCGTAGTTCCCACCGCCCTCACTCCAACCCTATCGAGCGAAGAGCGGAGAGCGGAGAGGGAGAGAGGAGGCAAGCTAGCTCGCCTATGGCCAGCGCGCCAGCGGCGGCATCGAGGACAGAATCGAATCGACGTGGCCGCCCGTCTTCAGGCCGAAGACCGTACCGCGGTCGTAGAGCAGGTTGAATTCGACATAGCGTCCGCGCCGCATGAGCTGCTCGTCGCGATCGGCTAGCGTCCAGGGCGTCGCGAAATTCTTGCGCACGATCTCGGTATAGGCGGAGACGAGGCTCTCGCCGACGTCGCGCGTGAACGCAAAATCGGCGTCCCACGCCGAGTTTTCGGGATCGCCCGCGCTGTTGAGCCAGTCGTAGAAAATGCCTCCGATGCCGCGCGGTTCGTTGCGGTGCGGGATGAAGAAATATTCGTCGCACCACGCCTTGTACTTCTCGTGAGAAGCGACGCCCGCATGGCGTTCGCAGGGGCCGCGCATCGCCGCGTGAAACGCGACCGCGTCCTCATCGTCCTGCACTCGCCGGCGGTCGAGCATCGGCGTCAGATCGCCGCCGCCGCCGAACCAGGCCTTCGAGGTCACGACGAAGCGCGTGTTCATGTGCACGGTCGGCACGTTCGGATTCCAGGGATGGGCGATCACCGAGATGCCCGAGGCCCAGAAACGCGGATCGGCTTCGGCGCCGGGAATCTGCTTGGCGAATTCCGGCGCGAAGGTCCCGTGAACGGTCGAGGCGTGCGCGCCCATCTTTTCGAACACCCGCCCGCGCAACATCGCCATGCGCCCGCCGCCGCCCGCCGCGCCGCTACGGTCCGTCCGCACCCACGGCGTCATCGCGAAACGCCCGGGCTCGAGCGCCTCGCCGAACGGGCCGGGGCATTCCCGCTCCAACTTCTCGATCACGCCGATCACGCGCGCCTGCAGCGATTCGAACCATTCGCGCGCGGCGAGCTTGCGGTGCTCGAGATCGGTTGGGCCTGATGACAAGCGGGCTCTCCTTTCCACCTCTGAACCGGGAGTTCCCGGATGCCACGACCTGAACTCCGCGCCGCCCCACGCCGCGGTCCGCTTCGCATTCCCGCCGACAGCCTTAGCAGACGATCCCGACCGCGCGCGATAGACCGCGGGCAGGGCCGCCGATCGAGTCGATGCTCAGAAGATATTTCTGCATTCCGAGCGTCTTCAACACTACGTGTTGCCCCTTCTCCGGAGCATCCTCAAACCTACCTGTTAACCCGCCGTTCAGCGGCCCTCGCGCGTTAGTGGGTTTGAAACGCGATTCGTCTACGGAACGGAAATGTCATCGATGTCCCCATCCCCTGTCACGCGCCGGGTAGACACCATCGACTTCTGGCGGGGACTCGTTTTGATAGCGATCCTCTGCGATCATATTCCCGGAAATCTGATCGAAAAGGCGACGCCGCGCAATTTCGCTTTTTCCGACAGCGCGGAGGCCTTCGTCTTCTTGTCGGGCGTCTCGGTTGCGCTCGCGCATTACGGCAGGGCGCAACGCGCGGACTGGCGAGGACTGCTAGGACGGTGCTTTGGGCGCGCATACCACATCTACGGCGTCCATATCGGCCTGACCTGCGTGGCGGTCGCGATCGCCGCGATAGGTTACTTCGTCAGTGGCGCCCCGGGCCTGATCGAGGCGGATGGGCGAAGCTTCGTCTTCCATCAGCCGCTGCAAGCCGGCCTCGGCGTTCTCATGCTCACTCAGCAGCTCGGCTACTTCAATATTTTGCCGTTGTATGTCGTGCTGCTGCTCTGGGCGCCGGCGGCATTGGCGATGGCGCGCGTCAGCCCCTGGCTCGCGCTCGGCGCTTCGCTCGCGATATATGCGACCGCACGAATCCTCGGGCTGGCGTTGCCGAGCTGGCCGGAACCCGGGAGCTGGTTTTTCAATCCTTTCGCTTGGCAGCTCGTTTTCACCCTTGGCATCGTCGGCTGCGTTCTCTGGCGCGACCGGCCGATTCCGAAGTCTCCGACGCTCTACTGGACCGCAGCGGCCGCCTTGACCGTCGCCGCATTCGGCGTGACCGACGGATTTTGGAAGCTGCCGGGCATCCGCGACAGCTTGTTCGCGCATCTGGATCTGTTGAAGGCCGATCTCGGCTTCGGCCGGCTGGCGCATTTCGTCGTGCTGGCGTACTTCGTCTCGCAGACCCCGGTCGCGACGGTCGAGCGGACCACGATCGGGCGCGAGTTGCAGCGGCTCGGCCGATACAGTCTGCCGATTTTCGCGTTTGGTTCGATTCTGAGTTGCGCGGGCCAAGTCGTCATGCAGGCGGCGACGGCGCAAATTCCTGGTTGGGTGGCCACAATTGGTCTTGTCTACACGCTGTTCGGTATATTAGGATTGTTTCTGTTCGCCCGATACCTCGAATGGAACAAAACAACGCCGCATGCCACAGCAAGCTCGCAGGAAGTTCAACCGCCATCTTCCGCCCGGTTTTTGCTCGGGCTTCGCAATCGCTCTCGCGCTCTTTTCGCTCGATCCGGCCCTAGCCGCTAGCTTGGACTGCCCCAAGGGGCGGCCGCCTTTCCTGGCCGACAGCGTCTGGCGCCTGAACGATTCGGTTACGGCAAAAAACTTGCGGATTCTCGCTATCGGGTCGTCGTCGACCGAAGGCATCGGCGCTTCCGCGCCGGCCTTCACCTATCCGGCGCAGCTTCAGGCGCGCCTCGCCATTCTATTGGGGCGTCCCGTCGAAGTCGATAATTCTGGTGTCGGCGGCGAGACCGTCGCGAAGACCGTGGTGCGGCTGAAGGCTGCATTGGCGGCCAGCAAACCGGATCTCGTGATCTGGCAGGTCGGCACCAACGACGCTGTGATCGGCGAGGATGAAGCCTCGTTCCGCGCGAGTCTGCTCGACGGCGTCGCGGCGATCCGCGCGGCCAAAATTCCGTTCGTTCTGCTCGATCCCCAGTTCTATCCCGGGCTCAAGGATGCCGCGCATTACGAGCAGTACGTGCAGATCATCGACGACACGGGCGAGCGCAATGGAGCGGCGGTGTTCTCGCGCTACGCCATGATGAAGGAATGGGAGGCCCAGTCCGACAATCTCTTACGGGCCATGCTGTCCAAGGACGCATTCCATATGAGTGATCGCGGCTACGGCTGCCTCGCGCAGAGCCTCGCCGCCGATCTCGCTCCGCGTCTGCGGCATCTTTCGACGCAGGCGATCGACAGTTCGGGTGTGACGGGTTCGATCGTCAAATAGATCGGCTCACTCGGAAGGCGATCGCGGAGAAATGTAGCCGCGCTCGCTGAGCGCGGCCGTCGTAGGGCGCCTCATTCTCTGAGTCTCGACCAAGCGGAACCAACGCGGTCACCGACCGCGTCTACAGCGCCGTCGCTCGTCCTCGAGCCGCTCGAGCGCCTCCCTGCCGACGCGTTGCAATTCGGCGCCCGAAAGGCTTTGGAAATGTCCGGGATGGACGGTTTTTGCGTTCGTGGCGAGAAGACGTTCGATGCTGCGCGCGGCGTGAACGCGATTCGCGCCTTCGATGTCGAAGAACATCCGGCCATCGTACAGCGCATCGCTGGTGAACAGGACCCCGGTTTCTGGTTCGAAAACCGAAATCAGTCCCGGCGAATGGCCAGGCGTATGCATGATCGTGACCCGACGACCGCCGAGGTCGATCCGATCGCCGTCTTCGACGAGACTTGTCGGCGGAGCGGGCTCGAGCGAATATGAACCGAAATCGAAAGTCTCCGCCGGGGCGCGGCTGAAGCTGTCCCGGGTCAACCATCCCGCCCATTGCGTCGAGCAGGGATCGGGATGGGCGAGGACAGCCGCCTCGAAGCGATGCGCGCGACGGTCCGCGAACTCGTGGGCGCCGCCGATGTGGTCGTAGTGCCCGTGCGTGAGGAGACAGATGACCGGACTTGCAGAGAGCGCTTCGACGACCGGCCGCAGGGGAGCGACGCCGACGCCCGTATCGATCAGTAGCGATGCGCGCTCTCCTCTGACGAGCCATAGGTTCGAACCATGCAGCGGCGCGAGGGCGGGCTCGCGGATTCGAAAAACCTGGTCGGGGAACTGCGCGATCTCAAACCAATCCAAGCTGCTCCTCCCCACTCGTGCATGCGTCTACGACACCGTAGACGCGGGCGCCGACCGCGTCCGGCGCGAAGCGCCTTGTTTCTCCGAAATCGCGGCGGTCGGGACGAGCGCGACCGGCGACCGCGATATTGTAGACGCGGGCGCCGACCGCGTCCGGCGCGAAGCGCCTTGGTTC
>JBAQGU010001013.1:0-3455 GCA_049287975.1 Roseiarcus sp. | reverse complement strand
GCTGCGGGGGCGCCTTCTCGAGGCGCCGGTCTCACGCGCGATTCGGCCGACTTCGGAGCGCCTGCGCGAATCGATCTTCGATATCCTGATCCATCGTCATGCGGGGGTCGTCGAGGGCGCTCGCGTCGTCGACCTCTTCGCAGGCTCGGGCGCGCTGGGGATCGAGGCGCTGTCGCGCGGCGCCAAATTCGCGCTGTTCGTCGACAACGGCCCTGAAGCGCGAGCGCTTCTGCGCGCCAACGTCGAAATTTTCGCGCTCGGCGGCGTCACGCGCATCTGGCGCGCCGACGCGACCCTGCTCGGGAAAGCGCCCGCCGGCCCTCCCTTCACCCTCGCCTTCCTCGATCCGCCCTACGCGAAGGGGCTTGCGGGACCGGCGCTGACCGGACTGGTCGAGGGCGGCTGGCTGGCGTCAGGGGCGCTCGTCGTGATCGAGGAATCGGCCGAAGCGGAGATCGGCGCTCCGACCGCGCTGCGGATCGTCGACGAGCGGGTCTATGGCGAGACGAAGGTTGTCTTTCTGGCCTACGGCGACGAGGGTTTCCGGCCCAGCGTCTGACATCGCCGTCATTGCGAGTTCCGCACCGGCCTCCAGCCGGTCCCCTTGGACTAACTAAACACCCGGAGCCAGGATGGGGCGTTTCCCTCGTGTCATGCCCGCGAACGCGGGCATCCAGGATACCACGACGCTGACGGAATTTCGGCTGCTTGCTACTCTCGCCAGGCGCAAGCCTTGCGCCGCCGCATCGCGTCCCGCTGGATACCCGCTTTCGCGGGTATGACAAAGCGGGCTTCCCCGAACGCGGTGCTCTCTGTTTCTTGTTAGTTCGGCACCGGCCTTCGGCCGACCCCCTTGAACGAAACAACCGAAGTCAATAAGATCAATATGATAGCCGTTTGTTTCTCGTTAGCGGAGCGAAGCAATCCATGGTCCCGCCGTCGCTCGCCCGCCGACGCCTCTGGACGTCTAGCTACGCTCGCAATGACGGCCCAATTTTTTGATCGTATTCCCGCCGAGATTTTGCGATCGCGGGCCACTCGTTGAGGATCCACGCGATGAGCGCCTTGACCGGGACGAGCAAGCCCTGGCCCCGCGCGGTCAGGGCATATTCGACTCTCGGCGGCACTTCCGGAAAAACCTGCCGCGTCAGGATCCCGTCGCGTTCCAGATGTCGCAGAGTCGTCGTCAACATCCGTTGAGAAATGCCGTCGACGGCGCGCATCAGTTCCGAAAACCGCAATCGTCCCTGGTTGGCATCGGAGAGCGCGGCCAGCACCAGCAGGCTCCATTTGTCGCCGATGCGCGCGAGAAGGTCGCTGATCGGGCAAGGATTGGAGCCGGCGTGCTCCAATTCTCGCGAGGTTTCAATCACGTCGCTCATCACTTACTTTCATGTAACTAACTGAATTTGATGTGCCTTCTTTTTTCTACCTAGTTCCGATATTATACTAATGCCGCTTTCCGCGGGAGTCCAAGGCTCGCGAACGCCTGCATCTCCGAGGCCGATTTCGGCGCTCCGGGTCAGAAACGAGATCGAGAAAGAACTCCATCAATGAAGAGGTTGAAATGACTAAAGTTCTCGTATTGTATTATTCGAGCTTCGGCCACATCGAGAAAATGGCTTATGCGGCCGCCGAAGGCGCGCGCGGGGCGGGCGCCAGCGTTGAAGTCAAACGCGTGCCGGAAAACGTCCCTGAGGCGATCGCGAAGGCTTCGTATTTCAAGCTCGATCAACCCGCCCCGATTGCGACGCCCGGCGAACTTGCGAATTACGACGCGATCATCGTCGGGGCGCCGACCCGATTTGGCAGGATGCCGTCGGCGATGGGGAGCTTCTGGGAGCAGGCTGGCGCTCTTTGGATGAGCGGCGCCATGATCGGCAAGGTCGGCGGCGCCTTCACGTCGAGCGCGACGCAGCACGGCGGAAATGAAACAACGTTGTTCTCGATCATCGCCAACCTCTTGCACTTCGGCTTCGTGATCGTCGGCCTGCCCTACAGCCACGCCGGACAAATGTCGCTCGACGAAGTTGTCGGCGGCGCTCCCTATGGCGCCACCACGATCGCCGGCGGCAAAGGCGAACGCCAGCCGAGCCAGATCGAACTGGAGGGCGCCAAGCATCAAGGCGCGCTGATCGCGAAGACCGCGGCCAAGCTCGCGGCTTGAAGACGGCCGGGCGGCCGGCGGCCGCCCCAGCCCCTCGCAAAACGGACCCTGGCAGGATCGAGTGAAATGGACGTCTTCAAGCGAACTGTGCGCAACATCGATCATCCCGAGCCGCAACAGGGGATGACGCCGCAACACCGCGTTCGGGCGCTGCTGCCCGCCGCGATGCGCGGCGACTGGGCGGCGACCGACCCATTCCTCGCCTTGATGGAGGATTGGTTCCCGCGCGGCGTGTTCGGCAAGCATCCTCATCGGGGCATCGAAACCGTCACCTATGTTCTCGAAGGCCGGATCGACCACTATGACAACCTCGGCCACGAGGGCGTGATCCTGCCGGGCGACGCCCAATGGATGACCGCGGGCCGCGGGCTGATCCACAATGAAATCCCCGCCGAAGGCGAAACGGTTCATAGCCTGCAACTCTGGATCAACCTGCCGGCCTCACAAAAGATGACCGCGCCGCGCTATCAGGATCTCCTCGGCGACGGCGTGCCGGTGCGCCGGGAGCCCGGCGCGGAGATCAGAGTCTTCTCTGGCGCCTCCGGCGTGGTGACCGCGCCGACGAAGAACTTCGTACCGGTGACGTTGCTCGAATTTCGCCTCGAACCCGGCGCGGCCGTTCGCCAGGATCTGCTCGCCCACTACAACGCCTTCGTCGTGGTGCTGAAGGGCGAGGGCGCGATCGGCGAAGCGGGCCGCAAGGTCGTCGCCGGCGACGTCGCGTGGCTGACGCGGAGCGGGGACGCGGCGCCATCCGAGACGCTCGTCGCAGCGGGTGAAAAGCCGATGCGGGCGCTCCTCTACGCCGGCCGCCCGCTGCGCGAGCCGGTAGTCGCGCGCGGCCCGTTCGTGATGAACACGGAGGCCGAAATCGAGCAGGCCTACGCCGATTATCGCGCGGGACGCTTTGGCCCGGCGTAGGCGCCCAGGGTGGGGCCAATCAGCGCCCTATCCGTCGTTGCGAGTTCCGCACCGGCCTGCGGCCGGTCCCCCTGGATGAAGCAACCAGGTCCCGTGTCATGCCCGCGAACGCGGGCATCCAGAACGCCACGTCGCTATCAGGATTTGAGCTTTTCATCGGAACCGCACCGCTATCCCGACTTCACCGGTGAAGTCGGTCCATCCTGCGCCGCCTCGTCGTGTCCCACTGGATACCCGCTTTCGCGGGTATGACAAATCGGGTTTCGCCCGATCGCTTTCGACTCCTTGATGGTTAGTAAAATCAATAAGATGACCGATTGTTTTATTGTTTCTTGTTAGCATAGCGAAGCAATCAAGACTTGGGCTG
>JBAQGU010001012.1:0-3174 GCA_049287975.1 Roseiarcus sp. | reverse complement strand
GGGTGGCGCAAATTTTCGAGTGTCGGTCACTCTATGAGCACTTTGGTTGCGATGCATCTGGCCCAACATCATCCCCAACGCGTCGAACGCGCGGTCGTCCTAACACCGGCTCCGCCTGCCGGTTTAGGCGCTGATGAGACAATGCTTGAGGCATTGCGGAATATCGCGTTTTTCGACGATAACCAGCGCGTTGAAGCCCTTGGCCAAAGATGGGGCGATCGGCTGTCGAATGGTTGGGTGAAATTCAAAGCCGCGCGCTGGACGTCTACCTCTTCGCCGGACGCCGTTGCCGACTACACAAGGATGTTCGGCAGGGATGGACTTCCGGACCCAAAGGCTCTCATCGACCTCCCCGTCCTGGCCATTACGGGTGAAGAAGACATGGAGGTTTTGCGCAGCGCATCGGTTTCTAAGCTCCTAGGACCCATAGTAAAAAATCTTACCGTCGTCCCCTTTGCCGAGTGCAGCCACTACCCGATGCAGGAGATGCCGCCACTGACAGTCGCGACCGTGGAACGCTTCCTGCGGGGCAACGAAACGCGCTCGTAAGACGCTAAAGTCCGCACAAACCGAGATTGACACGCTGGCGTTGTCAAAGTAACTGATGCATTGCGCGATATGCCCACGCGCAATCGACAAACTAGGCCGCAAGGGCGCACCACTCCCCAATGCGGCCGTTCGTCTCTGCTTGTATATGCACCGCGTGACGAGATGCCGCTCCTGATTGAAATGGTTGTGGATGCGTCACAAAAGCGCGCCGGCTGCGGCCAGCAGAGCGAACGCCTCCCCAATCTCCGGGAATTCAGACGTCAGCGAAAAGCCTTCGAGCGCGGGCGCGAGGACGGCGTGCGCGTCGATGGGGCGGGAGGCGGATTGGTAGAGCTTGGCCAGCGAAAGCGCGGCACGCAATCCGAAGCTGCGCGTGGTTTGGCGGCTCGCAATGACGATGGCGGTCAGGAGAGCTTCCTCCGCGGGCGCGGCGTTGGCGGGGTCGTGCTTGAGCAGGATTTCGCCGCGGACGCGGTGCAGTTCTGCTTCGAACGCGCGATAGTCGGTACGGTCGCAGGTGGCCAGCGCTTCGTCGAGGATCGCTATGGCGCGCGCCGGATCGCCCGCCCGGCCCTCAGCCTCGGCCAGCGCAATCTTCAACAACCCATCGAACCACAGAACGTTCTGTTCGCGCAACAGCGCGACACCGCTCCTCATGTCCGCAAGCCCGTCGGCGGGCGCGCCGCTGCGCGAAGCCGTCCAGCCCTCGAGAAACACGGCGATCGTGCGCAACAGCTTCAGATCGTGCTCGCGCGCGAGTCGGACGACTGCGAATGCGTTCGGCGCAGCACGCGCACGGTCGCCCCGCATCATTTCGAACAAGGCCGCGAACGTTTTTCCATACGCGAGCGTGCCGACATGGGTGAGGTCCGCCATCCGCGTCTGCATGCGGTCGATGAGCGAAATCGCCCGATCGACCTCGCCGAGCGGCCACGACGTGATCGCCAGATAGGCCATCGCGGCGGCACCGGGGTCCGCTCCGAAGCGGAACGCCAGATCATCGTCGCGCCCGGGTTGGAACAAGGCGAGCGCACGTTCCAAATGATCCCGCGCCTCGCGATACTCGCCGGCGAACCAGCATGTGAGGCCAGTGGCGCGATGGGCGACGCCGGCTTCGGGCGAATCGGGCCTGGCCTCGACGCCGCTGAGGAGGGCCGCAGCGTGGTCCCGCATCGATGGCAGATCTCCACGCACATTGCTGCTGGCCCATAGACCGTAGTTGGCCGCCAATCGCCCCGATGCGTCCTTGTCGCCAGACGCGGACTCGTGAGCTTTGGCGAAGGCTTCCGTCGTTTCCGGCGCGCTGTAGCCGCGCGCGGCCAAGAGCGCGTTGCCGTAGGAAACGTGCAGCCGCGTTAGCCGCTGGTTCGGAGCGGCCGAGCCGCCTTTCGCCCGCTGCCCCGTCGCGCCCGCCTTGTCCGCCATGGCGATCGCCTTGCCAAGATGGGCGATCGCCTCCCGGAAGGCCGAGCGGCGGAGCGCCTGGTCGCCCGCCTTGCCCCACCATTCGATTGCGAGATCGTCGAGGCCGGCCTCGGTGAAATGATGGGCGATCGCCTCTGGCTCGGCCACCGCGCGCTCGGACTGGTCGCGCAGGATTTCAGCGGCGCGGCGGTGTAGCGCGTGGCGGCGGCTCTTGAGCAGGCTCTCGTAGGCCGCATCCTGGATCAACACGTGCTTGAAGCGGTAGTTCGCCTGCGGTCCATCGCCCTCGATGAACAGGATGTCGGCCTCGGCGAGCCGCTCCAAAGCCGACCGGAGTCCGGCTTCGTCGAGACCACCCACGGCTTGAAGCAGCACGTGCGGGAAGCCGCGCCCGAGCACGGCGCCGATCTGGGCGATCTCCCGCGCAGGGCCGAGCCGGTCGAGCCGCGCCGCGAGCGACTGCTGCAGCGTCGGCGGGATCGCCTGCACGCCGCCGTGTTCGCCGCGCTCGAGCAGCAGCCGCGTCACTTCCTCGACAAACAGCGGCGCGCCGCCGCTGCGTTCGGAAACGCCCGCGATCACGTCCTTCGACAAGGCATGGCGGGTCGCGATCTCGCCGATCATTTTTGCGACCTGCGCGCGATCCAGCGGGGACAGCGAGATCACGCTATGGTGCGAGCGTACGCTCCAAGGCGAGCGGAACTCCGGCCGCGACGTCGCAATGAGGAGCAGCGGCGCCTGCGCGCCGCGCTCGGCCAGCGCGCGCATGAGATCGAGCGAAGTCGGATCGGCCCAGTGCAAGTCCTCGAAGGCGATTACGGCCGGTTGCGACCGCGCGCCCGCCAGAACAAAGGCCGTCATCGCCGCTAATTGCCGGCGTCGCAATTCCTCCGGCGGCAACTTCGCCTGGCGGTCCTCAGGCAGCGGAACATCGACAAGCGGCGCGAGCAGGGGCGCATATTCGGCTGGGGCCAGGCCGATGACCCCCAAAGTATGTTCGAGGTCGGTGAGGCGTTGCTCGGCGGACGAATCCGCGCCGAAGCGCAGCCGGCCCCATTCCGCGATCGGGTGCAGGGGCGTGTTCTGCAACAACTGCGACGACGACCACTCGATCCATGTGTGGGGCGTTTCCCCGAGTCTGGCGCGAAACTCCGCGATCAGCCGCGACTTGCCCAAGCCCGGCTCGCCGACGATCAGCGC
>JBAQGU010001011.1:0-2311 GCA_049287975.1 Roseiarcus sp. | reverse complement strand
GTCATTGCGAGTTCCGCACCGGCCTGCGGCCGGTCCCCCTGGATGAAACAACCAGGTCCCGTGTCATGCCCGCGAACGCGGGCATCCAGAACGCCACGTCGCTATCAGGATTTGAGCTTTTCATCGGATCCACAAAGCTATCCCGACTTCACCGGTGAAGTAGGTCCATCCCGCGCCACCTCGTCGTGTCCCACTGGATACCCGCTTTCGCGGGTATGACAAATCGGGTTTCGCCCGATCGCTTTCGACTCCTCGAAGAGTCAGTAAAATCAATAAGATGGCCGTTTGTTTCTTATTAGCGCAGCGAAGCAATCCACGGTCCCGTCGCCGCTCGCTCGCCGCTGCCTCCGCCGACGCCGGCGGTGGCAGGGCGACACGACCGGCGCTGCGAGCGAATCAAAGGACCTTATGGTGGATACCTGGATGGCTTCGCCGCGCTCGCAATGACGTGGAGAGATGACAATCGGCTTCGCCCGATCCCCCCGGGCGGCCGATCGCT
The DNA here is from genome assembly GCA_049287975.1 of Roseiarcus sp. GTDB lineage: Bacteria > Pseudomonadota > Alphaproteobacteria > Rhizobiales > Beijerinckiaceae > Roseiarcus. The sequence goes on along the minus strand of JBAQGU010001011.1, from coordinate 1,812 downwards.
GCCGATTGACTCGTCGTGTTCGCAAGTGTCAGATTGGTCCCACGAAGCCGGACCGCGGCCGTCCCTTCGCGTCGCGCGATCGAGACGGCCCGCGCTCTCAAAGCAAACTGCACAGGCTTCACAGGGAGGATATCGTGATGCGCGCGATGAAATGGCTTTTCGCGGCGGCGCTGACTGGGGCGATCGCAGCCGCAGCTCCAGCTTCCGCCAAGGACTACAAGATCGGCTATTCCGTTTTCTGGGGAACCAATCCCTTTCTCGTCACGATGGTCAACGGCGCCAAGAAGGCCGTCGAGGAGTGGAAGGCCAAGGGCGTCAACGTCGATTTGATCGTCACCAATGGCGGCGACAATGACAAGGCCAAGCAAGTCGCCGATCTCGAAGACATCAGCGCACAGAAAGTCGACGGCGTTCTGATCTTTCCCGGCGACAGCGTGATGGTCGCCGAGCCGATCAAGACGATCTTCAATGCCCAGAACATTCCGGTCGTCATCACCGACATCGGCATCCGGTCGGGCAAGTATATCAGCCTGATCATTACCGACAATAAGAAGGGCGGCGAACAGGCGGGCGAATATATGGCCAAGCTCGTTCCGAAAGGCAGCGAGGTCATCACGCTCGATCACGCGCCGACCAACGACAATGGCCAGACCCGGCGAAAGGGTTTCGAGACCAAGGCGGCGGAACTCGGACTGAAGGTGCTCAAGGAGCAACCCGTCCAGTTCCTGACGCTGGACTCCGCCCGACAGGCGATGGAAGACCTGCTCGTCTCCCAGCCCGACGTCAAAGGGGCCTTCGCCTTCAATCAACTCGTCTTGCAGGGCGCCTATCAGGCCCTCGAGCAGGCCGGCAAGGCCGGACAGGTGAAGCTCGTAGGGTTCGACCTCGATCCCGTATCCTATCAGATGGTCAAGGACGGCAAGATCGACGCGCTGGTGATTCAGGACCCGTTCAAGATGGGCTACGAAGGCATGAACATCATCCTCACCAAGCTCCAGGGCGGGGAGGTGAAGGAATTCATGGGACTCGGCACGAAACTGCTGACGAAGGACAACGCCGCCGAGTTCGCGAACGATCCGCAGGTCACGGGCAAGTGACGGCTGTTTCCGACGTATGACCGAGCGCGGACGTCTCGAAGCCTCGCCGGCGCCGGCCGCAGGTTCTCTTCTGCTGCGGTGCAGAGGGCTGGCGCAGAGCTTCGCGGCGGTCCGCGCGCTTCGCGGCGTCGATTTTTCGATCGCCGCCGGGAAGGTTCGCGGCCTCGTCGGCGAGAATGGCGCTGGCAAGTCGACGCTCGCCAAGATCATCGCCGGCGTGCATACGCCGGATGCCGGAACGATCGAGATCGAGGGTCGCCCGGTCCGGTTCACCGGCGCGGAGCAGGCGCTGGCGCAGCGCATCGTCACCGTTCATCAGGACATCAATCTGGTTCAGACGATGAGTGTGGCCGAAAATCTGCTGCTCAACAACGAGCCGACATACGGCTTTGGAATCATTCGCCGGAAGACGATGCGCGCCTCGGCGCAGCGCCTGCTCGAGAAGTATGAGATCGGCGTCGATCCCAGCGATGACGTCGGCTCGCTGCCGAACGATCTGAAAAAGATGGTGCAAATCGTCAAGGCGGTGAGCCTGGAGCCGAAGATTCTGATTTTGGACGAGCCGACGTCTTCGCTGACGGACGCGCAGGTTCGCGTCGCGCTGCGGCTGATCCGGCAACTCGCTTCGCAGGGCGTCGGTCTCGTCCTGATCTCGCACTACCTCACCGAAATATTCGAGGTTTGCGACGACCTGACGGTCATGCGCGACGGCGAG
>JBAQGU010001010.1:0-5114 GCA_049287975.1 Roseiarcus sp. | reverse complement strand
GCGCCGACCGCCATCGCGATCGTAGCGCTGACCGCCCTGCAGTTCGTCGCCAAGGATGTATCCTACGGCGCGTACTTCGTCCTCGGCAGCTATCTGTCCAAGTTCACTCTCCACGGGAAATATTTCAGCGGCAAGTTCACGCAGTGGTTGGGCAAGATTTCCTACAGTCTATACCTTACGCATCTGCTGATGATCGCGGCGTGCCGGTATCATTTTCCGGAGGTCGCCGTATATATCTCAATACCGGCGTCGCTAGCGGCTGCATATTGCGTGTGGATCGTCGTGGAGCGGCCCAGCATATGGCTGTCTCGCTATTTCGGCAGGCTGGCGGATAGATACAGCGTCGAAATCTGGCGTAGATTTCGTGTCCGCGCCACGCCCGTTCTCCCCGTCTGAGTCGCCCGCGCGCCTATCGACCCCGAGCGAACAGCTCCGCAACCGCAGCCGGCGCCTGCCTCGGCGTCTCGACGAGCGCGTCCGCGCCGGCCGCCTCGAGCTCTTCCCTGCCGCCATAGCCCCATAGCGCGCCGATTGCGGCAATCCCTACGTTCCTCGCTCCGATCGCATCGAACTTCCGATCGCCGATCATCGCGATCCGATCGCGCCCGGCCTCCAGGCCTTCGTGCTTCAGGAGATGGGCGATGAGCTCCGACTTGCCGGCGTGTCCGCCGTCGTCGCGCGCGCCGTGGATGCCCTCGAAGTGCGAGGCGAGGCCGAAATGCTCGAGAATGCGCCGCGCGTCGTGTTCGTTCTTCGATGTCGCGACGAAGAGGCGCATTCCAAGCGCGCGCAAGGCGTCGAGGGCAGACGGGATGCCGTCGTAGACCGCGTTCTCGAACATGCCGATCGGGACATAGCGCTGACGGTAGAAGGCCATCGCCGCCTCCTCGTTTTCGCGGCCCGCCAGTTTGGCGAAACTCTCGCGCAAAGGCGGGCCGATCATCCAGCCGAGTTCGGCGTCGTCCGGTAGCGGAAAGGCGCGTCCTTTCGCCGCGCTCAAGCGCGCGAACGCGTATCGCGCCGATCGCAAAATCCCGAGCCGCGAGTCGGTGAGCGTGCCGTCGAGGTCGAACAAGACCGCTTCGACCCGGCTCATTTGATCAGGACGTAGATATCGACTTGCAGGTTGGGGTCGTCGCTCGTCTTCACCTCGTTCAGGTATTCCTCCATGAAGACATCCTGCACATCGACGCCTTTTTCGTCGAGATAGGCGGTGATCGCCTCGTAAGTGGCGTCGATGTCGTCATAGGCGCCGCGGTGCTCGAACCGCATCGCCTTGCTCGCTGGCGTATGGCCGAATTTGACGGTCGGGGAAAGCTGGGTCTTGCCCTCCGGAATCGCGTCGATCGGGATTTCGGCGCGATAGGTGAATCCGGTGTCGTCGGCCTCGAGGAAAACCGCGATGGGCCGGCCGGCCGGCTTCAGCCCAGCCTTGTCCAGTTCGCCGCGGATCATCGCGAGCGAACCCGTGATCGAGCCGAAAACTTCATCGCGATTGGCTTTCGCCTCGACGTAGGCGGCAGGGCGCGCAGTCAACTCGAGCGTCTGTCCGGTCGAGGCGCCGCTGTCGGGGGTCGGCGTTGTGTCCGGCGCAGGGGTTGTTGGCATCGGCGTCGGCGACAGCGTCGGGGTCGGCGTCGCGACGGGCGTCGGCGACGGCGTGGTTTGAGCCTCGGCCGGCGCGCCTAGCCAAGAAGTCGCCAGAAGGAGAAGAGCGGCGAGCGCGCTCGTGCCTCGCGCCCTGGCTGAAGTCTTCATCGACTGCGCCTCCGATTTCGCCGACACGGCGACAGGACGGCAGTATGCGGTCGCGCGCCGCCGGCGCCCAGGGGGCGCCGGCGGAGTTTCGGCGCAGGTAAGCGCATCGCCTCGTGGCCGCGGGTCACTCAAAGCGGCGTGGGCTTCGTCCAGCGCAGGACCGGTTGACGCGCGGCGCGCGTTTCGTCGAGCCGACGGCGCGGCGCGTAATGTGGGGCCGTGACGAACCGCTCCTTCTCGCCTCGAAGTGCGCTCAGCGCGAGATCGCGCAGCGTCATGAGGAAGAGATCCAGGCTCGCCTTGGTTTCGGATTCCGTCGGCTCGATAAGCATCGCGCCGTGCACGACGAGCGGGAAATAGACCGTCATGGGATGATAGCCCTCGTCGATCATCGCCTTGGCGAAATCGAGCGTCGTCAGGCCGGTCTCCTTCAGCCAACGATCGTCGAACAGCGCCTCGTGCATGCACGGGCGGTCGCCGAAGGGTGCGCTCATGAGGTCGCCCAAGACGACTCTGACATAATTGGCCGCGAGGACCGCATCCTCCGAGGCCTGCCGCAGGCCGTCCGCCCCATGCGAGAGAATGAACGCGAGCGCGCGCACGAACATGCCCATCTGACCGTGAAACGCGCTCATCCGGCCGAAGGACGAGGTCCCCTCCGTATGCTCGACGAGTTCCAAAGCCCCATCCTTTTCGACCACGAAGGGCACGGGCGCGAACGGCGCTAGACGCTGCGACAACACGACCGGCCCCGCGCCAGGCCCGCCGCCGCCGTGCGGGGTCGAGAACGTCTTGTGCAGGTTGATGTGCATGGCGTCGACGCCGAGGTCGCCCGGCCGCGTCTTGCCGACGATCGCGTTGAAATTGGCGCCGTCGCAATAGAAGTAGGCGCCCGCTTCGTGCATCGCCTCGGCGATTTCGACGATCTCGCGCTCGAACAGGCCGCAAGTGTTCGGATTGGTCAGCATGATCGCGGCGACGTCCGGGCCGAGCGCCGCGCGCACCGCGGACGCGCTGACGGTTCCGTCGGCGCCGGCCGGCACCGCGCGCACGGAAAAGCCGATCAGCGCGGCGGTCGCCGGGTTGGTGCCGTGCGCGGAATCCGGGACCAGAACGACGTTGCGGCTGGCCCCCTCGCCGTGCGCCGCGATCGCCGCCTTGATCGCCATCATGCCGCAGAGTTCGCCATGCGCGCCGGCCTTGGGCGACATCGCCACAGCGCTCATGCCGGTCATCTTCATCAAGACGCCCGCGAGCCCGCGAATGAGTTCCAGCGCGCCCTGCGCCGTCGAGACCGGCTGCAGCGGATGCACGTCGGCGAAGCCGGGCAGGCGCGCGATTTTTTCGTTCAGCCGGGGATTATGTTTCATCGTGCAGGAGCCGAGCGGGTAGATCCCGGCGTCGATCGAATAATTCATGCGCGACAGCCGGACGTAGTGGCGGATCGTCTCCGGCTCGGTCAGTCCCGGCAGGCCGATCGGCGCGACGCGCGCATGTTCGCCGAGCCGATCGGCGAAGGGCTCCGGCGGGTCGATGTCGACTCCGGTCGCATCCAGCCGCCCGCTCTCGAAGATCAGCGCCTCCTCGATTTCGAGGGCGCGATTGCCGGTGAAGGTCCGGCGGGCCATCGGCGTCGCTTCGCCCGGCTGCGTCGGGCGTCCCTGTTGGTTCATGGATGTCTCACTCGGGAAAGGCTGGATGCGAAGGGGTAGCACCTCCCGGCGCCGGGGCGCCAGAGGGCCGTGATTCCAATCGCATTTTTCGTCTTTTCGAGCGCCTCGGCGGGCGCGGCGCCCCGATCATGTCGGCGAAGAGCGCCACACGGAAAACTCGCCGCTGATCGGCTCACGACAGGGCGCCGACATCCTCTGAAGCGCATGGGCAGCCGTCGGCGCTGCTTCCGGCTTGAAAATGTCGGTAGCAGCGGCGATCTCGGTGTTTGGAGAATCTCGGCCATGAACGCTAAGAGCGTGCTGATCGCTGGCGCAGGCGTCGCGGGACCGACCCTTGCGTACTGGCTGAAAGCGGCGGGGTTCGAACCGACGCTGGTGGAGGTCGCGCCGGCGTTGCGCGAAGGCGGCTATGTCATCGACTTCTGGGGCCTCGGCTACGATATCGCCGAGCGCATGGGGCTGACGAACGGGCTCGATCGCGCCGGCTATCATATTCGTGAATTGCGAATCGTCGACGCGCACGGCGCGCGCGTCGGCGGCTTCGGCGCGAGGGTCATCGGAGCGCTGAGCGGCAAACGCTTCGTGACGATAGCGCGCAGCGATCTGTCACGCGCTTTGTTCGAAAAGATCCGAGGCGCGACGGAAACCATCTTCGGCGACGATATTCTCGGCCTCGAGGATCGCGACGCTTTTGTGCAGGTTCAATTGAAGAAGTCCGGCGAGCGCCGCTTCGACTTGGCGATTGGCGCCGACGGCCTGCATTCGAACGTTCGCAGGCTCGCGTTCGGGCCGCAGGATCTCTACGAAAAGCCGCTCGGCTATTGGGTCGCGGCGTTCGAGGCGCGGGGGTATCGCCCTCGCGACGAGGATGTCTACGTCATCTATAGCGAGCCCGGGCGGATGCTCGGGCGCTTCGCGCTGCGTAACGATCGTACATTGTTCCTGTTCGTCTTCGCCGACGAGACGCCCGCTTTTCCCGCCGCCGATCTGGCCGCGGAGAAGGGGGCGCTGCACGCCAAGTTCGACGCCGGGATGTGGGAATGCCCTCGCATTCTCGCCGAGCTCGACGATACCCAGGCGCTCTATTTCGATCGCGTCAGCCAGATCAAGATGAAGAGCTGGTCGCGCGGACGCGTCGCGCTGGTCGGCGACGCGTCGTGCTGCGTGTCCTTGCTCGCGGGGCAGGGGTCGGCCCTCGCGATGACAGCCGCTTACGTTCTGGCGGGTGAACTCGCAAAGGCTGCGGGACGCCATCAGGAGGCCTTCGGCAGATACGAAGCGCTGTTGCGGGACTATATCGCGGCGAAGCAACAGGGCGCCGAGCGCTTCGGCGCCGCCTTCGCGCCGAAGACGGAATGGGGTTTGTTTCTGCGCAATCAGGTGACCAAGGCTTTGGCGATCCCGGGGCTGGCGCGTCTCACGTTCGGCCGGGATATCGCCGATTCGCTGCGGCTTCCCGATTATGATTGGCCAGCGGTAGACGCAGCATCGCGCCACGACGACGGCGCCGCGCGTTGAAGCGCATCAACTGGCGTTACGGCTTTACGGTGACAGCCTTTTGAACTGCGCCCTTAAACCGAGACACAACGAATCTGTGACATGGCCTTTCTCGGAGGCGACATGTCAAATCATCGGGTGCGTTTATTTTCGACGACGTTCAAGCAGGATGTCGTCAGACGTTTG
>JBAQGU010001009.1:0-3356 GCA_049287975.1 Roseiarcus sp. | reverse complement strand
ATCCAGGCGCTCGCGCGGTTACTGCCCGCGCGCCGCGTCGGCGTGCTCGGGGCGACCTACCCAGGGCATGCACGGGCTTGGAGCGCGGAGGTGGTTCGCGTCGACCGGATCGAAGATTTTGCGGGATGCGACGTCGCGGTTGTCGTCAATCCCAACAACCCGGACGGGCGGATCGTCGAATCGGCCGCGTTGAGCGCGCTTGCGCGGAGCATGGCGCCGCGCGTGCTGATCGTCGACGAGGCGTTCGCGGATTTCGGCGCGGCCGACGAGAGCCTCGCGCCCGATCTGCCCGAGCGCGGCGCGATCGTGCTGCGCTCGTTCGGCAAGACTTACGGCCTGGCGGGTCTCCGGCTGGGCTTCGCGATCGCGCCGCCCGACCTCGCCGGCCTGCTGCGCGTCGCGCTCGGCCCCTGGGCCGTCAGCGGGCCCGCGATCGAGGTGGGGCTGCGGGCGCTCCCCGATGAAGGCTGGTTCGAGGCGATGCGCGCCCGCGTCAAAGCAGAGGCGGAGCGGCTAGATCGACTGCTCATAGCGACGGGATGGACGGTGATCGGCGGAACAAGGCTGTTTCGCCTGGCTTCGCGGGCCGACGCAGCCGAGCGCTTCGCGGCGCTGCTCGGCGCAGGCATACTCACGCGCCCCTTCGCCGAGGCGCCGGATCGGCTGCGCTTTGGGCTGCCCGCGGACGATGGGTGGGAGAGGTTGGCGCTGGGGCTGGCTTGAGCCCTTCCACGGCTTGCTGGAGGCTGTCCGGCTCGACGCGCGGCTATGACACGCGTCGGCTCAGTCATTCAGTTTCACGTGACTCCCAGTGGCACAGCCCGATTGGCCGCAGCCCCGTCTCGAGCTATGATCTCCGATCATGACCGAATCCGAGATTGCCGAGATTGCGACCTGGATCGCCGAGATCGGGCTGAAGGGCAAGGCCGAGGTTGCCATGCTCGCGGGTTTCTGCGCACGCCTCGTCGCGCACGGATTGCCGCTCGCCCGCGCCATGGTATTGATCGACACGCTGCACCCGGTTCACGAAGGACGGGTGTTTCGTTGGGACCGGGGCAGCGAGCAGGCGACGCTCGCCGAATACGGAAGCACCACCGAAGGCGAGGCCGCCGAGCGGTGGCGCGCCAGCGCTTTCTACCGGTTGTGGTCGAGCGGCGAATCGCTGCTGCGCAGCCGTATCCCCGCCTACGGGGACGTTGAATTCCCGATGTTTCTCGAGCACCGCGCGGCGGGGATGACCGACTTCGTGGCGATCGTCAAACGCTTCGCCGCCGATGGCGTGATCGGCGAGATGGATTGCGTCCATTCCGCTTGGATGACCGATGATCCCGACGGCTTCGACGACGCTGATATCGCGGCGTTGCGGCGTCTCATGCCGTTCCTCGGGCTGGCGGTGAAATCCGCCTCGCTCGGCCGAATCGCCGAGACCCTGGTCGAAACCTATCTCGGCCGCGACGCCGGCCGGCGCGTTCTCAGCGGCCGGATCGCACGTGGCGTCTCGGAGCGGATCGAGACGGTACTGTGGTTCAGCGATCTGCACAACTACACCCGCATTTCCGATTCTTCGCCGCCCGAGCAGATCATCCCGATGCTCAACGACTACGCCGACGCCGTCGTTTCCGCCATCCACGAGCACGCCGGCGACGTGCTGAAACTGATCGGCGACGGCGTGCTCGCAATCTTTCCCGCGCAGGAGCGCAGCCGCGCCTGCGTCGCCGCGCTCAACGCCGCGACGCTGGCGCGGCAGAGCGTCAGAACGCTGAATGAGCGCCGGATCGGTAAAAGCCTGCCGGTCACCGACATGTATCTCGGGCTTCATATCGGCGAGGTGTTCTACGGCAATATCGGCAGCAAGGAACGTCTTGACTTCACCGTCATCGGACCGGCGGTCAACGAGGTCAGCCGGATCGCGGCGATGTGCCGCTCGATCGACCAGCCTTTGCTGATTTCCGCAGCGTTCGCGGCCGCCGTCTCGGAGCCGCAGCAACCCTTCGTCTCGGTCGGGCGATATGCTCTGCGGGGCGTCGGCCGACCCCAGGAACTCTTCACGCTCGATTTTCCGACGTGACGCGGCGGGCCGGCCAGCGCCGCCGGTTCTGATCTTTTTCCGGGGGCGTGTTCGCCCAGTCGTTAACTTGGAGTTTCCGCGCGCCCGTTTCCGACCCCGACAGAATTGCGCGCTGATAATATGGTTAGCAATTTATTGATCAATAAGGTGCACATGAAGAGGGCGCAAGACCCAAGGAGTCTCGGCATGACAATTTCCGCGCTACCATCGTTCGTACCCGGTTTGATCAGGCTGATTACCGGCGAGTACACGGCCGCGTCGGTAGTCGCCGATCCTAGTGAGGCGCGTCGTTCAAAATGAGGTCCTTTGACCTTGTGTCATTCCCGCGAAAGCGGGAATCCAGCCTTGGGACACGACGAGCCGGCTGGTCGTCGAGAGTGCGATGCCTGCCATACAGGGAAACAACAGCGAATTTTCTCGATTTTGGCCGCGCCCGGCGAAAATCCGTCCCAAAAACATCTGCGAATTCAGTAGTTTGCGAAGCTCTCGAAAGTGAATTCCCTGTGCGACGGAACAGGGAATCAATTCGACCACAACAGGGAGTTTAATTCGAGGCAACAGCGAATTAATTCGACCCAACAGGGAATCGGCGCGAAATCGATTTTCGCTCGACGGCTCGAATGATTCCATCACGTGTCAACCCGCGAAAGCGGCTTTCGCGGACATGACACTGACGTTTTTGAGTCATCCCCATTTTGAACGACTCACGCGTCGAGGCTGTGGTTGGTCAACAGCAGGACGGAAGTTACGGCACGACCTCGCCCGCTAGCGTCAGTGGTTCGCCCACGGGCCAAAAGCTCTCGGACCGTCCTTGTGAGCCTGGATTCGCTGAGGTTCGGCGGCCAGTAGGGGCGGGGATCCAGCGCCGGCGTACGTAGGCGGGCCGCCGCGTGGGGTCGGTCGAGCGCTGTCCGATTATCCCCAACACCAGGGGATGGGCAGACCCGGCCGAGCCGCGAATCATGCTAGGCTGTCACACGAGTCTCCCCGCAACCGAGCCCGCTCCTGTCCGCCAACGCCAACGTCTTCACCTTCCCCGCCGGCGCGCCATTCCTGGCGACGCTGGCGCGCGCGTTGCTCTCGGGCGTGTTGATCCCCGGCTTTCCCTCCGGCGGTCCGCTGGATCTCGCGCGAGCGACGATCTACGTACCCACGCAGCGCGCGGGCGCGGCGCTCGCGCGGGAGTTCGTAGCCGCGAGTGGGACGACGAGCCTCATCTTGCCGCGAATCGCGCCGCTCGGCGCGTTCGAGCCTACGACGGACTTCGGCGTCTTCGACGCCCCGCACT
>JBAQGU010001008.1:0-3262 GCA_049287975.1 Roseiarcus sp. | reverse complement strand
GCAGTCCTGATCCTGATCGCGATCCCGTTGACCGCACTCGGGGCCTACGGGCTTCTGGGCCGTCCCGACCTGCCCGACGCGCCGCTCGCGGAACGCAAGGCGGACGTCGCTTCGCCCGCAGCGCTGGAAGCGGCGATCGCCAAGATCGAGGCGCATCTGGCGGCGACGCCCGACGACGCGAGAGGTTGGCGGGTGCTCGCGCCCGTTTATATGCGAATGGGCCGCTACGACGACGCGGCCAACGCCTTTCGCCAATTGTTGCGGCTCGAGGGGGAGAACGGCGGCCGGCGCGCCGACTATGGCGAGGCGCTGGTCGCCGCAGCCGGCGGCGTCGTGACATCAGACGCGCGCGCTGCGTTCGACAAGGCGCTCACCGAGACGCCGGGCCTTCCGAAGGCCCGCTTCTATCTCGCCCTCGCCGTCGAACAGGACGGCGATACAAAAAAGGCGATCGAGCGGTACCAGTCCCTGCTGGACGATTCCAAGGGCGACGCGCCCTGGGCGAACGTGGTCAAGTCCAGGCTCGCCAGGCTGAAGGGCGAACCGGCGCCCCCGACCGCGAGCTCCGGCCTCGAAGGTATGAGCGCGGATCAGCAGCAGATGGTTCGCGGCATGGTCGAGCGGCTGGCGACGCGGCTCGCCAAGAGCGGCGGCGGGGCCGAGGACTGGGCGCGCCTTATTCGCGCCTATTCCGTGCTGCACGAAAATGATAAAGCCAAGGAGACGCTCGCCGCTGCACGAACGGCGTTGGCGAACGACGCCAAGGCGGGCGCTGGCCTCGCCGCGCTCGCACGCGATCTCGGGCTCGAGTAAGGAAGATCAGGGTATGACGCGCAGAGGCCGACGACTCGTGATGGTCGCCGCCGCGCTCGGCGTCGTCGGGGCGGCCGTGGGGATGGCTCTCTATGCGCTCAGCGACAATATCGTCTTTTTCTATAGCCCCAGCGAGCTGGCCGCCAAGAACGTCGCGATGGGCGCCCACCTGCGCATCGGCGGCCTCGTCGTAGCCGGCTCGGTCGTCAGGTTGGGAGAAGACCAGCTCGCGTTTTCGATCACCGACGGGTCGAAACAGGTCAGGGTTTCCTACGAGGGGACGCCGCCCGACCTGTTTCGTGAAGGCCAGGGCGTCGTGGCCGAGGGAATTCTCGAGGCGCCGGCGGTGTTTCGCGCGGAAACGATTCTGGCCAAGCACGACGAGCGCTACATGCCGCGCGAGGTCGTCGATTCCTTGAAGAAACGGGGTCGCTGGCGAGACGGGCAGACCGCTCGAGCCGGAACCGTCGCGGGGCAATCGGGCGAACAAAAATGACGCATCGAGACAATCACACCCTCAAATGCCTGCCGCTCTCCCCTCCCGGTAAGGACGGGGAGGGGAATTCCCGGAGAGTCGAGCCATGATCGTCGAGGCCGGACATTTCGCGCTGATCCTCGCGCTCGCGCTCGCGCTGGCGCAGACCGTGATCCCTTATTGGGGCGCGCGCAGCGGCGATCGCGCGCTGATGGGGGTCGGCGTCAGCGCGGCGATCGGACAATTCGCCTTCGTCGCGATGGCTTTCGCAGCCCTGGCCGCCGCGCATCTCGACTCCGACTTCTCGGTGCTGAACGTCGCCGAGAATTCCCACAGCCAGATGCCGACGATCTACAAATTCTCCGGCATCTGGGGTAACCACGAAGGATCGATGCTGCTTTGGTCGCTGATCCTGGCGACGTTCGGCGCGCTGGTCGCCGTGACCGGCCGGGCGCTCCCGGAGCGGCTGCGCGCCGACGCGCTCAGCGTGCAGGGCCTGATCGGCGCAGCGTTTCTGGCTTTCATCCTGGCTACGTCCAATCCGTTCGCGCGGCTCGTCCCGGCGCCGTTCGAGGGCAGCGATCTCAATCCGATTCTGCAGGACCCGGGGCTCGCGATCCATCCGCCGATGCTCTACATGGGCTATGTCGGTTTCTCCATCGTGTTCTCGTTCGCCGCCGCGGCGCTGATCGAGGGCCGGATCGATGCCGCCTGGGCGCGTTTCGTGCGCCCGTTCGCGCTGACCGCCTGGTGCTTCCTCACCGTAGGCATCGCGATGGGCTCGTACTGGGCCTATTACACGCTCGGCTGGGGCGGGTTCTGGTTCTGGGACCCGGTCGAGAACGCATCCTTGATGCCGTGGCTCGCCGGCACGGCCTTCCTGCACTCGGTCGCGGTGATGGAAAAGCGCGACGCGCTGAAGATCTGGACGATCTTCCTCGCCATCCTCGCATTTTCGTTTTCGCTGCTCGGCACCTTTCTGGTGCGCTCCGGCGTGCTCACCTCGGTTCACGCCTTCGCCAGCGATCCGCTGCGCGGCGAAGTCATCCTGGTGATCCTCGCCTTCTTCATCGCGGGCGCGCTCAGTCTGTTTGCGTGGCGCGCGCCGGTGCTGAAACAAGGCGGCCTGTTCGCGCCGGTCTCGCGCGAGGGCGCGCTGGTGCTCAACAACCTCTTGCTGACCACGGCCTGCGCGACCGTGTTGTTCGGCACGCTGTATCCGCTCGCGCTGGAGCAATTCACCGGCGAAAAGATCTCGGTCGGCGCGCCGTTCTTCAACATGACCGCCGGTCTGTTGCTGCTCGCGCTCACTTTCCTGACGCCGTTCGGCTTCTCGCTCGCCTGGAAACGCGGCGATCTCTTGGGCGTTGCCCAACGCCTCGCGGTCGCGTTCGCCGGCGGTCTCGTCGTATTCGTGGGTGTGCTCGCGGTCTATCGCGGCGGCCCGGTGCTCGCGCCGGTCGCGGCGGGGCTGGCCATCTACGTCATGCTGGGCACGTTCACCGAGGTTTTCGCGCGGATTCGGCGCGGCGGCGCTAGCCTGTCCGTCGCGCTTTCCCGCGCGCGCGGGATGCCGCTGTCCTTCTGGGGCGGCGCGACCGCGCATTTCGGAGTGGGCATGCTTCTGCTCGGCCTCGCCGCGACCGGGTTCGGCGCGGAGACGATCGCCTCGATGCGCGTCGGCGCGCCGCTGACGGTCGGCCCGTATGAAGTGACCTTGGACAATGTCGGCCAGCGCGGCGGCCCGAATTACCGCGAAACCGTCGCGCTCATGACGGTCCGCTCCGGCGGCGCGGTCGTGACGAGGATCGAGCCGGCGCGCCGCCAGTTCACGGCGCGGCAGATGGCGACGACGCAGGCCGGCATCGCGACCCTGGGGTTCGGCCAGCTCTATGTCTCGGTCGCCGACCCCGCGGCGGACGGCTCGATCCCGGTACGGCTATATTGGAAGCCGCTGGTGACGCTGATCTGGCT
>JBAQGU010001007.1:0-15607 GCA_049287975.1 Roseiarcus sp. | reverse complement strand
GGCGAGGATTTGGGCGCGCTGGGCAATGGAGAGCTTGTTCATGCTCATGTGAACTTTTGTGCTTAAGCGTCAAGGACTATTTTCATTTATATCGCGGAGCTGTTGATCTCCCATTATCCGAGTCAGTATGGTTCCAAGGCTCTTGCGAGCAAGGAGCTATTGACTTATATGTCATTATCGGATGAGATCGACAAGCACGTCGCAGCCTGACGGCTTTGTGCGCTTCCTCCGGTTTTTCGTTCTGATGGACCGTTGCGGGAGATGATGGTCAGCCCCGACATTTTCGTGAATGCCACGCCTGATAATTGGCCCTACGGTCGAATAGGGAAAAGGCTAGGTAATATGCGCGCCACGTTCACCAACAATAAGCGCATCTCAATTGTTCTTTTCCCGAAAGGTAAACCACAATCAACATTCATGGCTCGCATCGAGCCTGTGGTAAACGAGGTTTGGGACATAAGATGCACTGACCCTAGGGAATACGTGTCCTCGGTCGATTTTATCGCAAAGATGCGTTTGTCTGTCTCGTTTGGGATTTTCATGAGAACTTGAAAGGCGAGGCATGGGGACAGCTAGGAGATTATTGTCTCCGGCGATGGAGAGATTTGTTTGGATCACTGCCACCGCACCAAGGATCGAAGCCAAGTGACTACCTTACCAGCAATTTCACCGCCTTTTGATAGAAACCGCGTCAACACGGGCGTGCTCTCGTATATGAGAGAGCGCCACCGTGGTAACGTTTATGATCTGGTATTAAATGAGTTCGAAAAGAGCGGACTCACTCAAGCGGTTATAGCTGATCGATTGGGAAAGGCTCCCGAGGTTATTTCTCGATGGCTTGGCGCCCCAGGCAATTGGACACTGGATACTGTTAGCGATTTACTGTTTTCGATGTCTGGTGCGGAGCCGTCTTATTCTATTCACTACCTATATGGAACACAGGACGCAGGAAATTATGAAATCGAGCCGCAACAACAAGGTATTGTCTTGGACGCCGCGCCGTATACCATCGAAGGAAACGTTGTATACACTATTTTTGACATAATGCCGAGAGTGTATAAGATGTTGTACTAAAGTCAAGGGGCAGAAGGCAATGGTAGATAATCCTAAGGGTCCGCCACAGCAACCGCCTCCGGGCATTCCGTTTGGGCGCCTAATACACAACATGGGTCCGGGGCCGATCCCGCGTAGCCCTGATTTTAAAGACGTTTATTCTAACAATATGCGCTTAGGCTTGACACCGTGGGATTTTACCGTGGTTTTTGCCCTAACAAAGGAAATCGTGCCAGGAGTCATGACCGCCGAAGATCAAGTTGCGGTTAGGATGTCGCCGCAACAATTTAAAACGGTTACCAAGTCCTTGGCAATGACGATGAAAGTATGGGAAGAGGTATTCGGGGATATACTAGAAACCAGCCCACAGATGTCAGAAACGCAGATAAAAGCTCACATAAAAGCATTGAGAGATGGTATATTTAAGGACGCTCCCACCTCTTGAGAGCCGCCTTCTTCGCAATTTCTACGCGCCGTTCGGCTGTCATCCCCTGCGCCCGTGCCTTCCCGCCGCGCTTACCTAGCGCCTTCGTGTTGGGGTCCTTCCCGTCGTCGGGGATCCTATCCTCGATCTCCCCCGTCGCGATCTTCGCTATCATGATGGCGTTGCCGATCACGTCGGCGGGGCGCTTCTCGCCCTTAGGACCGGTGGGCATCCTAAAGTCTCCGAGTTATTGGAGGTAAGCCGGATGGCCGCTGTTGCCCAGGTAGCGCATAAATATTCTCCTTTCGTGGAGAGGAATAGGCGTATTGATGGATTCTCCCATCCCCAACGAGGCGCTGGAGCGCTGCATAGAGGCGCCCTCCCAGACGCTCACCTATGTCCTTCTCGGTCCCAGGTCCGAAGCGTTCTAGCTCTTCGACAATAGCTTCGTCCAACTTCACTGGCTTTGACCTCTCCCACTTCGCATACCACGAACCGCATTGGCGACGCGAGTGGAGTCAATCCCACCTAAATTCAAACTGAGGCACTACCGAATGCGAGAGCCGTAGAGGCCCGCAATGGCTGGCGCTTGGCCTTTCCGAGCCTCCCTGGGCGGGATGGCCGCGTTCCCGATCCCGGGAACGAGGCAACCGCCCCTCCGCCGTCCGCATTCCAACGTTGTCGCAATCAGCGATGACATTTGCGCCATCCATCTTTGCTTTCGGGTGGTTCGGTATCTGCAAAAGTTGGACGGCAAGGGAAAAGCTTGGCCGTCCGGCCCGCGCACGTGGTTGGGATGGTTGAGGTTTTCAGCGACCCGCCAAGGCGGCCCCGCCAGCCGTTTCTCCCTGAACGCTAACGATACCAACGCTAACGATACCAAGGAACAAAGCGCCATCCACGCCCAGTAAGCTATTTTCCTTGATTGAGTTGCTTTAATCTGATAACTGTACGACGTGACGGAATCTCGCGACCCGACCCTCGATGTGCTTCTCGACCTCGACGGGCAGGTGCTCGTGGTGGACCCGGAGGGCGGCCACTGGGTCCGGTTCGTAGTGACGCGGGCGCCGGTGTCCGATGAGAAGCCGCACGGGCTGGACTACTCGCTGGCGCTGCACGGGCCGGATGGCGAGCGGCTCGTCGGCTTCGACAACGCCCATCCGGTGGCGCGGCAGAAGCGCGGCGGTGAGCCGCAGGATCATCGCCACCCGGCTGCGGACGATCAGGGCCTACGATTACCGGGACGCGGCAACTCTGCTCGCCGACTTCTGGGGGACAGTTGACACGGTGTTGCGCGAGAGAGGGGTGATCCCATGACGACGTTGAAGGTCGGTATCGCCAGCTACGAGGAGATGAAGGGGCGCACGATGGCCGTGGCGCGCGGGGAGCACCGCATTGCCGCCGGCGAGCCGAAGGTGTGGTTCACCTCCACCGAGTCCTTTGCCAAGGTCCTGTCGGCTGGCAATCGCGAGTTGCTGCGCGTCATCGCGGAGCAGGCGCCCGGCTCGCTCGACGAACTGGCCCGAATCACTGGCAAGGCCAAGTCCAACCTGTCGCGCACGCTGCGGACCATGGAAGGCTACGGCCTGGTCCGCCTCGAACGGGGCGAGCGGGGCCGCATCACGCCAAAGGTCATGCACGACCGGGTGGAACTGGACCTGCCGCTCACCCTCTCGCGGAAGGCAAGTTGAGCCATGACCGCTTGGGCGGACCACCGCCAGCCCGTCAAGGCTGGCGCATTCCGCGGCGGCCGAGCAGCGCGGGGCGAAGGTCAAGAAGAAGCTCGAAATCGACCCCGCTGCACGCTGACACGGTGCGGCTAATCTACCGCGTTGCCTTCGATTACGACTACCGTCTTTACCGTAACCCTTTATGGGCGGCGGCCTCGCCGATATGCTCTCGATACGCCCTGACGCCGGCAGAGCGAAGCGTGCGCGCGGAATGTGGCGAATGCCACAGCCTCCCGGCCGGCTTAGGGCTACCAGCCAAAACCACGACAGCTTGTCGCGCAATCCTGATGGACAAGCTGATTATAGTTGACGCGAACGTGGTGAGCCACGGTCGTTGCGTTGCAGCGATGGCCGACGTTGCCATCCCAGGAACCTGTTAGCAGACATCTCCAAGCTAATCGCGGAACTGCAAGAGGGCATCCTATGTGCGACATCATTCTTGTGGACGACGTCACTCGAGCCCGACCGGTAGCGCTCTGCCGGCGGGGCTGATTTAGCCGAGACAACGCGCCGATTCCCTCGATCGTGGGCAACCGAGATTCGGGCCCCACGTAGGTATGTCGCGGCCGGCCGGACTAGTCTGCTCACCACAGGCTTGACGCTGGAAATTATTCTCATGACAAGGAGGAAGCGATGACCAAATACATACCTTTACCGGGAAGCACACGGACGCTCATGCCCAATTCCCGCCCCGCGGGCCCGATCGATTCCTCGGAAATCGCCAGCGTGACGGTGCGCGTGCGGTCCGTCGGAAACCCGGATTCGCTCGCCAAGACGGCCTACGATCTCGCCAAGACGCCGGTCGCGGAACG
Organism: Roseiarcus sp.; assembly: GCA_049287975.1. GTDB lineage: Bacteria > Pseudomonadota > Alphaproteobacteria > Rhizobiales > Beijerinckiaceae > Roseiarcus. Next base: position 11,588 of record JBAQGU010001007.1, on the reverse strand, counting down.
TAAGTACCTCAGTCACGACGAACTCGAAAAGCAGCATGGCGCCAGCCAAGAGGATCTCGACAAGATCGAGCATTTCGCTCAACAGCATGACCTGACGGTGGTCTATCGCAGCGCGCCGGAGCGATGTGTGGTGCTAAAGGGAAAATTGGGCGACCTGTTGTCGGCGTTTCACGCCGACGTGCAAATCTACCATCATTCGACCGGAACCTACCGCGGACGCCGAGGTGAAATCACGATGCCGTCCGAACTCACCGGCATCGTCACGGGAGTGTTCGGTTTCGACAACCGCCCAAAACGCCGGGAGCCGACCCGGATGAAGACTAGAGCGCAAGATGGGCCGGGCGGCGACAACGGCCTCGCGGCCACCGACTTCGCCACACGGTACAACTTTCCCGTCAATCAGAATGGCATCGCCCTCGACGGCGCAGGCCAAACCATCGCGATAATCGAGCTCGGCGGCGGCTACCGGAATAGCGATTTGCAGATTTTCTTTCGCGAGATCGGAGTGGCCACTCCAAAGGTCTCTTCGATCTCGGTGGATCACGTCGGCAACGATCCGACCACCGCGGACTCCGCCGATGGCGAAGTGATGCTCGACATCGAGGTGGCCGGCGCGGTTGCCCCTAAGGCCAAGATCGCGGTCTATTTTGCCCCGAACAACGGTGACCAGGGCTTCATCAACGCGATCAGTGCGGCCGTCCACGACAAGGAGCGTAAACCCGGCGTGATATCGATCAGTTGGGCCTCCCCGGAGATCTCTACCGACAGTCAAGGTCTCGCGGCGTATCACGAATTGTTCGCCGCGGCGGGCGCATTGGGGATCACGGTGTGCGTGGCGTCAGGCGATCACGGCTCGGCCGGCGAGGCCGCCAATGACTGGGATGGAAAGATCCATGTCCTCCATCCGGCGTGCGACGATCTCGTGCTCGGCTGTGGCGGGACGCAGATCGAGAACGGCCGGGACGTAGTGTGGAACGACGGAACGCCGTTCGACGTCAACGTTCCAGGCGGGGGCGGATGGGCCACCGGCGGCGGGATCAGCACGGCCTTCGCCGTCCCGTCCTATCAGACAGGCGCAAATCTGCCCAATTCGCTCGACACAGGACAGCCCGGTCGCGGGGTGCCAGACATCGCGATGAGCGCGACGAACTATTTCACGCGCGTCGACTCGTCGGAAGGCGCCTCAGGCGGCACGAGCGCCGTGGCGCCGTTGATGGCAGCCCTCGTGACGCGGCTCAACCAGGCGATGAAGCAGAACGTGGGCTTCCTAAACCCGTTCCTCTACGCGAACGTGGCTCGAGGTCTCTTCCACGACGTAACGCAAGGCGCCAACGCGATCAAGGACAAGGTCGCCGGCTACGATGCGGGACCCGGCTGGGACGCGTGCACGGGGCTCGGAACGCCGGACGGATCGGCGATCCTCGCCGCCTTGCAAGGGGGAGCCCAGGCGCAAGTGGCGGCAAGCGGCGCGCACGCGCACAAGCGGCATAAGGCAGCCTGAGCCGAGCCGGACCCTCTAAACTTCACCCCATCGCGAGCGCGAACTCGCCGCACGACCGAGCGAGGCGCTCGCGATGGATCCGCCTGCCAAGGCGCGGCGCTCGTGCGTCCGCCTCGAAGCATCTCGATAGGTCTCGTGATTGCGCGAAATGGCGATCGGCGGCGAGTAATTGCCCGTCAACTCGTCTTTGCGCGCCGCGGGGGCCCTTGGGGCGGCATGGTGTGTTGGAAACTCGGCCGCGCCGCGTGCGTGGCGTAGTAGGCGGCGAGATGGGGCGCGGCGGCGACGGCCTCCGCGCCTTCCGGTAACTGCTGGACCCGATGCAGGATCGGCAAGAGATTGATATCGGCGAAGGTAAACTGATCGCCGGCGAGATGGCCGGTCTTGGCGACCGCTCCGTCGAGGACCCCGATCTGCTCGCGCACCGCGGGCAATACGGCTTCGATCGCCGCTCGGTCGGGCTTTCCATCGGCGGTTTTCGGCGCGATATACGCGATCAGATAGGTCCGGATCAGCGTGCGGTCCATCACCGTGTTGACGAGCGAGACCCATTGCTCGGTGAGCGCGGCGAGGCGGGGCTCGGACGGGAAGACAGACGGTCCCGGGAAGTTTCGATCCAGATAGGTCGCGATCGCCTTCGATTCGAACAGTTCTACATCGCCGTGGCGCAGCACCGGCATTTTGCCGAACGGATGAATGGCACGGATCTCCGGCGCGCCCAGCATCGCTTCCGACAGCGCGTACTCGATCCCCTTCTCCTCGCAGACCATGCACACAACGCGGGTATACGTCGACCGCGAAGAACCAATGATTTCTGGCTTCGGCATGGCTCGTTTCCCTCATGGTTTCGGTCGGCGATCGAAAGCTCGAGCATGGCGCGGAGGCCGCTGAGCTTCCAAGCTTACAGGTTCACATCGTCGTATCGCAACTTTACAAACATGTGTCATGCTCGCGAACGCGAGCATCCAGAATTCCATGACGCTACAGAGGCTTGCCGCCTTGCGCGTCGCCGCTTCGTCATGTCCCCACGGCTGGATCCCCGCTTTCGCGGGGATGACATGTTGGCTTGGTCAGCAGTCGAGATGCGGAGGTTGCCCGCGAGCAAAGTTCGATGATACCGACCTGTTGGAACGATCCTGAGCAATGGGGGCACGCCGTGTGGGATATCCGTTCTATCGTCCATCCGACTGATTTTTCCGAGGCCAGCGCCAGCGCCTTCGCCCATGCTCTGCGCATCGCGCTGTCAACCAAAGCCATGCTCACTCTTCTACATGTCGCCAACGTGCACAAGGAGGAGTGGACTTCCTTCCCGCACGTGCGGCAGACGCTCGCCGCGTGGGGCCTGATGGACGAGAAGGAAAGCCCAGACGCCATTGAGACCAAGCTCGGGGTGTCAGTGCGAAAAGTGGAGATGGAACCGCAATCGCCGCTCGACGGTGTCCGCCACTTCGTCGGCCTGCATGCAGCCGACCTGCTCGTGCTGGCGACCGAAGGCCGCCACGGCGTCGCGCGCTGGTTGCATGGCTCGGTAGCCGAGGCGATTTCCCGCGCGACGCACAAGCCGACGCTGTTCGTGCCCCACAAGGCGCGCGGCTTCGTCGACCCGCATCGTGGCGAGCAGCGTCTCCACAACGTGCTGATTCCAGTCGACCACGAGCCGAATCCCGCCGCCGTGATCGCCGACATCGCGGTTTTCGTGCATGGCCTCACGGGAGCCGAAGGGGAAGCTCGCTTGCTGCACATCGGAGCCGATGCGCCCCGGGTGCAGCACCCTGCCGACCCGCACCGGCTCCTACCGGTGGACATCCGCAAAGGTGATCCCGTCGAGGCCATCAATGATTTCGCCAACGAGTGGCCGGCCGATCTGATCGTCATGCCGACCGCTGGACATGTCGGCTATCTCGACGCGCTGCGCGGCAGCACTACCGAACGCGTGCTGAGGCAAGCGCCCTGCCCCGTGCTGGCGATGCCGGCGGGAGGGCAGTAGGCAATAGGGCAGAGGAAATCCCCTGTCCATTGTATCCCCTGCTGCCTACTGCCCTTGCCCCAGTCGATGACGCGCAATTGAACAACGGGGTCCAAAGCCCTGTCGCGTCGCCGAAAATTCGCCCAAATCGGGGCGAAAACCCATTCAAATCAATCCACCATTTCAAGCATTTTCGCCGAAAACCGAAAACCGGCCAACGCGACGGAAAGCCCGTGAACTCACTTTACGCGAACATGGCGAGGTGGAGCCCCCGCGTCCTCGGCATTCTGCGTATTGTCGCCGCGCTGCTGTTCCTGGAACACGGGCTGTCGAAGGTGATCGGCTTTCCGACACCCGGGCCGCCCCTCCACGGCCTCCTCATCCTCGCCGCGATTCTCGAGACCGTCGGCAGTCTGTTGCTGCTGGCGGGCGTCTACACCAGAATTGTGGCGTTCATACTTTCCGGCCAGATGGCCCTCGCCTACTTCATGGCGCATGCGCAGCGCGGCTTCTTCCCGCTCGCGAATGGCGGTCAGGGAGCGATTCTTTTTTGCTTTATATTTCTGTATCTCGCCTTCGCGGGCGGCGGCTCCTGGAGCGTCGATCGCGCTGTACTGAAGCAGGACTAGCGGCGCGCTGAGCTTTTACGCCGACATCGCGGGTGTATTTGGGCCATCGAGTAGAACGATGCCCGCGCTCGGCGCACGAAATGCATGCCGCCAGCGGAATTGTTGGATATATCGGCCACACTCACCTATAATCGCGCTGGAGGTGAGCACGATGAAGTCGATGACCGCGTCCGACGCGAAGCAGAGTTTCGGGGAAATGTTGGCGGTCGCCGAACGCGAACCCGTGTCGATAACGCGCAACGGGCGCGTCGTGGTCGTCGCGATGCCGGCCTATTCAGGAGAGCGCGAGCGGAGACTCGATCCGACAGCCGTGGATCAATTGCTGCAGATGTACTCTGAAGGCTCGGTTGATCGTTCCGAGTGCCGCGACGCGACGGGACTTTCGTTCGGGGAGATGTTGCTCCGGATGGGCGAACTGGGGCTGCCGCTTCCAATCGTTCGCACGCTGGATCGCTTCAGCCCGGCTCAAAGGGCGATTTACGAAAAGGCATTTGGGGCGAAATGACCAAGAAGTTCGCGCTCATCGTCACCGACGCCAGCCCTCTGATCACACTCGCCATCGCCGATGCCTTGGATCTTCTGCTGTTACCAGCGTTACCGGTCGTCATCCCGGACATGGTGCGCTATGAGGTCGCGCGCAACTTGGCGAAGCCGGGCGCGCAGCAGATAACAAGTTGGATCCGCGACAATGAGCCGACGAGAGTCCGGGTCGCGACGACCGAGGTGTTCGACGAATTCCAGATCATTCTCAACAGCAAACCCGATGCCCGATCCAGCAATCGGGGGGAACTGGCGGCTTCCGAGGTCCTGGCGAAAGAACTACGCGGCGGAACCGACGTCGGAATTCTCTTGTTCGAGGACAGCGACGTCCGGAAGGACAATTTCCTCGTCCGTATCCCCGATAACGTCCTGATACTTTCGACATCGGAATTCCTCTACGGCCTGGAAAGTCATCGACTGATCGCGAGCGCCGCGGAAGTTCTCGCACGGGCGACTCCGACGCGCGGAGCCCAGATAGGCGAGCGGCGTCTCAAAGCCACTGCGGGCGCCGAAGATTTAGCCCGGGACTTTCCCGTTGCGCTCACCAACGCACGTTGACGCCACGACTCGATGCAGCGGGCCGGTCCCTTTTCCCCTCGCGCCGTCTGGACGCGCCGGGCAACGCGCCTGTATAGGAGGCCCGGAGAGGCAAGGAAACGGCTGGCCGATGAGCATTCGCTTCGACGACCGCGTCGCGATCGTTACCGGCGCAGGGGGCGGGCTGGGTCGCTGTCACGCGCTCGGCCTCGCCGCGCGGGGTGCGAAGGTCGTCGTCAACGATCTCGGCCCGGGCGGTGCGCCCTCAGAGGTCGTCGAGGAGATCGAACGGGCCGGCGGAACCGCCATGGCCGACGGCGCCGACGTCACCAACGCCGACGAGGTCGCGGCGATGGTTTCGCGGGCTGAGGCCGAGTGGGGTCGTGTCGACATTCTCGTCAACAACGCCGGCATCTTGCGCGACAAGTCCTTCGCGAAGATGGAAATCGCGGATTTCGAAAAGGTCGTCGGCGTGCATTTGATGGGTTCGGCGATCTGCACCAAGGAGGTCTGGAGCGGCATGCGCGACCGCGGCTACGGCCGCATCGTGTTCACTTCCTCGGCTTCGGGCATCTACGGCAATTTCGGACAGGCGAACTACGGCGCCGCCAAAGCGGCGATGATCGGTCTCATGAACGTGCTGCACCTGGAAGGGGCCAAACACGATATTCGCGTCAACGTGCTCGCGCCCACCGCGGCGACAGGCATGACCGCGGGCCTGTTGCCGCCCGAGATCGCCGCGCTGCTGACGCCGGAATCGGTGACGCCCGCCGTGCTGTTCCTGGTCGGCGAGAACGCGCCCTCCCGCACCATCATGGGCGCGGGCGGCGGCGTCTTCGCCGTCACCCATATCGAGGAAACCCCGGGCGTCTTCCTGCCGGAAGCCGAACGGACGCCGGAAAAGATCGCCGCGTGCTTCGCGGAAATCGCCGATCGCGCGAGCGCCGTTCCGCTCGAGAACGCATACGCGCAGACATTCAAATTCGCCGCAGCCGCCAAGGGCTTGGGCGTCGCCCTTCCCCGATAGGAGCCTTTCATGCGCGAAGCCGTCATTGTCTCCACAGCGCGAACCCCGATCGGCAAAGCCTATCGCGGCGCCTTCAACGATACGCCGGCGCAGACGCTCGGCGGCCACGCGATCGAGGTCGCGCTCGGCCGCGCCGGCATACCCGGGGGCGAGGTCGACGACGTGATCATGGGCGCCGCCTTGCAGCAGGGCTCGACCGGCTTCAACGTCGCGCGGCAATGCGCGTTGCGCGCCGGGCTGCCGACCAGTGTAGCGGGAATGTCGGTCGATCGCCAATGCGCGTCCGGCTTGATGGCGATCTCGGTCGCCGCCAAGCAGATCATCTCGGACGGCATGAACATCACTGTCGGCGGAGGCCTCGAGTCGATCTCGCTGGTGCAGAACGACCATATGAACCGCTTCCGCGCGACCGACCCATGGCTCGTGGCGCATCGCGACGCGCTCTACATGTCGATGCTGGAGACCGCCGAAATCGTCGCGGAGCGCTACGGCGTCTCGCGCGAGGCGCAAGACGCCTATTCGCTGCAATCGCAACAACGCACAGCCGCCGCGCAGGCGGCGGGACGCTTCGATGCGGAAATCGTACCGCTCCCGACCGTCATGAAAGTCGTGGACAAGACGACCGCCGCCATCAGCGACAAGGAAGTCAAGCTCAGGCAGGACGAAGGCAATCGCGCCGACACGACGCTCGCCGGTCTCGCCGCGCTGAAGCCGGTGTTCGCGGGCGGCCGGCACCTCAGCGCCGCCGGTCGCTTCATCACCGCCGGCAACGCTTCGCAATTGTCGGACGGCGCCAGCGCCTGCGTGTTGATGGAGGCGAGGCTCGCGGAAGAGCGCAATCTCGCGCCGCTCGGGATCTATCGCGGCATCGCGGTCGCAGGCTGCGAGCCCGACGAAATGGGCATCGGCCCGGTGTTCGCCGTACCCAAATTGCTGAAGGCGCATGGCCTCGGCGTCGACGACATCGGCCTCTGGGAACTGAACGAGGCTTTCGCCGTACAGGTGATCTATTGCCGCGACCGGCTCGGCATCGACGATGAAAAACTCAACGTCGACGGCGGCGCGATCTCGATCGGCCATCCCTACGGCATGAGCGGCTCGCGGCTCGTCGGCCACGCCCTGATCGAGGGGAAGCGCCGCGGCGTGAAATACGTCGTCGTCACGATGTGCGTCGGCGGCGGCATGGGCGCCGCGGGATTGTTCGAGGTCGCGTGAGGCTTACGGGAAGCTTGCCGGCGGGGCATAGTTTCGGTGGTCGCGGAGGTTCTCCGCCAGGCAGACGCCGGAAGGCCAAATTCCGGGCGTTTCAGTAGACGCGATCGCTGGCGGCGCGGCTTTCGCTCGGCTGTCATTCGGAGAATGAGGCGCTCTACGACGGGCCGTGCTCGGCGAGCGCCGCTACGAGATCGCGGACGCCCCGACTTTTGCCCCTCTCGCTCGACGAATCGCGAGGCGGACTCGGCGGAGAATTGCCACTGCGTTGTATGCAAGCGATTCAAATCGTTTTCCACAGTTATTTACGTAACGTGTGGTTGCGGGCTCTTCGACATAGACGCTATGATTGCACACTTGCCGCAAGGTTGTAGCAAGCTTGCTGTAAGGTTGTATCTAGGTTGTATCTAGGTTGTATCAAAGTTGCGTACTAGAGAAAGGTCGAGAATCCATGGCGCGCTCCATCTCGGATAGCTTCACGCTCACATTGAGCGTCGTGCTCTCGCTGCCCGATGTCCAGGACATTCCAGAGCCGGTGCTCACAGGACAGCACCTCGCAGACCCGGACGAGAGCGTCGACGCCGCAATGGACTACGCGCTTCCCCGCGACGGCGATCCGGAAATCCTGCGTCAAGCGCAACGTTGTCTTCTGTCTTATATCGGTTGGCTTCTGGATGACGCGCCGGCGCGATATCCCTCCTGGGCCAAGGACGAGCTGCAACGCGCCATCAGACGCCTGGTCGAGGTGGAGACGGCGGTGGAGAGAGCGTGTCCGAAATTGCACTGATGACGCCCCGCCCCATCATCTCACCACGGGGAGAGTTCGCCAGAGCGGTTTCTGCGCGGCGACGATGTCGGGCAACGTTCGCGGCGCAGTCAGACCGCGTCCGCCGCAAGGTCAGACCAAATCAAGCCGCACCTTGCGGCCTAGAATCTCGGCGGCGCGTTGTAAGGTCGAGAGCGTGACATTGCCGTCCTTGGGGTCGAGTAGACGGCCGATCTGGCTTCGGCTCGTGCCCATGCGCTCTGCAAGCCGGCGACGGGAGAGCTTCTGCGTCTTCATGGCTTCCTCGATCTGGAAGGCGAGCACCTCTTTGACGGCGACGGCCTGAAAGGCCTCGCGCGTCCCTTCCTCCTCGAGGAATTCGTCCAGCGATGACCCCCAATGCGGATTTTTCCCCTTGGTCATTTTTTCATCTCCTTCATTCGCCTGGCAGCCAGGGCAATGGCGTCCGCCGGCGCCTTTTGGGTCTTTTTCACGAAGCCATGCACCACGCCGATCCGGGCGTCCTCCACGAAAAACAGAACGCGCGCGATGCGATTGCCGGGCAAGGAACTACGCACCTCCCATAGACCTCCGCTGTGCGGACGGCATAGCGGCATGCCGACCGGCCAGCGGTACTGAATACGCATGAGGTCTTGACCGATAACATTTCGGTCCCCCCTGCCGAGTTCGCGCAGCCATTCCCGCACTGGTTCAGCTCCCGCCGACGTCCTGTAGAAAAACAACGGTATTTTGCGTGGCGGCAATTCCATACGGCCTCATTTATGGTACATGTACCACAAATGAGGCCTGCCTGGCAACGCCAAACTCCGGCGCGGGATTGCTGGCCCCACTCGGTACCCCTCGAGTAGCTGCTCGGCTTTCTGTATCTGGTCGGCGAGCAGGGGATTGGGGGTATCCGGGAAAAGTCCGCGGCCAAGCGTTACGCGCTGCGAACCGTTTCGGGTGAAAGAAATAACAATTTTATAGCCAGCGGACAACCTTGATGGTCACTGCTATCATAGACAATACAAACTGCGATAGTGAACAATATCACCAAAGAATAATTCAACATGGTCGACGGATAAATGAACTAACTTAGATTATATAATCTCGCTTGAGATTGTCCGTCAGTTCCGTTGAAATTGGAACAGTCATAGCCGCGAAGCCGATGGGGCGATCGCTCGAGATATCAGCCTGCATCAAGGGCGGATTTGACGAGCACTGCCGGATCGTCGCCATCACTGAGATCGTCCCAAAAGCTCAGCGTGCAGTTTTGAACAGATCGTGTGGCAACCCACCTTCCCCGGCAAGGGGGGAAGCGTTTTCCGGCTACCCCCGCCCGAGCGCGTAAAACTCGTCGTTGGGGGGAATGCTCATGACGTTCGCGAGCCGGTTCGACATGGCGAAGAACGCCGCGATGGCGGCGATGTCCCAAATATCGTCCTGGGAGAACCCCACCGCTTCGAGCGTGGCGAAATCGCGTTCGTCGACCTCCGAACTGCGCGTCGCGACCTGTAGCGCGAAATCGAGCATCGCGCGCTGCCTCGGGGTCAGATCGGCTTTCCGCCAGTTGGTCGCGACCTGATCGGCGAGCAACGGATTCTTGGCGCGAATGCGCAGAATCGCGCCGTGGGCTACGACGCAGTAGAGGCATTGGTTGACGGCGGAGGTCGCCACCACGATCATCTCCCGCTCGGCTTTGGTCAGTCGGCCCGGCTTCTCCATCAGCGCATCGTGATAGGCGAAGAAGGCGCGAAATTCGTCCGGGCGATGCGCGAGCGCCAGGAAGACATTCGGCACGAAGCCAGACTTCTCCTGCACCTTCAGGATGCGCTCGCGGATGTCCTCGGGCAGATCGGCGAGGCCGGGAACGGGGAAGCGGCTAATGGGTTTGGCGGCCATGGGATCGGCTTTCCGAAAGTCGGGAAGGCGAGCCTAGCACAGGTCTGCCCCCACCAAGAACGGGGAGAGGACGCCGGTGTCTCATTTCGGCGGCGGCGCCTTCTTCTCCTCGGCGGTCGGCCAGGGAAACAGCACCGAGTGCGGCGACGTATAGAAGCTGTCCGGCCGGCGCAGCGACTCGCGCGGCCATTGCGCGGGATGTTCGTGCGCGGGATCGCGGACGATCGCGCGACGATAAAAATGCCACGTCGCGTGCCCGAGCACCGGCATGACGATCGCCAAGCCGATGAACAACGGCAACGAGCCGAGCACGAGCAGCGTGGCGACGATCAGGCCCCACAACGCCACGGCGATCGGGTTCGTCCACGCGGTCCGCAGCGAGGCGCCGACGGCGGCCACGAGCCCGACGTCGCGATCGAGCAACAGCGGGAAGGAGACGATGCTGAGGCAGAGCGCGAGCGCCGCGAAGCAGAAGCCGATGGCGCCGCCGATTCCGATCAGCAGCCAGCCGCGCGAACTGGTCAAGACGTCAATCAGGAACACACCTGTGGAGGTGGGAGGATTCGGGCCGTAGAGCCAGACATAGAGAGCCTCGGCCGAGCCGATCCAGGCGGCGAAAATCGCCATCAACAGCAAGCCGAGCGCAAGGATCGCCGGAAGCGACGGCGATCGCACCACGACGAACGCGTCGCGCCAATCGGCGCTCAGCCCGAGTTCGCGCCGGCGGCTGAGCTCGTAGAGACCGATGGCGACGACGGGGCCGACCAGGGCGAAACCCGACGCTATCGGGAACAACAATTGCAGCGCTCCGCCCAACGAACTCAGTGAGCCGAGGACGAGTCCCGCGACGACGTAGAAGAGCCCGAGGAAGGCCACGTGCGACGGCATGGCGAGAAAGTCGTCGAACCCTTCGGCGAGCGCCGCGAAACAATCCCGCGGGCCGATCTTGCGCACCTGCGGCGGCGCGGCGAGCGCATCGGGGCCGTAATAGAGGTGAAAATCCGTGAGGATGGACATGGGGACGTTCCTCCGCTTGCAATCGCGCAATCGTCATTCGGACGTCATCAGCCATTGTTACTGAACCGCGTACCTGTCACCAACGATGCGTCGGGGTTCGCGCGCTCCGGCTGACCGTCGGCGGCCGCGTCTTCAGCCCCTCAGCCCCGCACCGGCGCGAGCGCGGCGCGCAGCGCGAACAGGATCAGCACGCCCTCCAGCACGTGCGTCAGCGTGACGGCGGAGCGGAAGCTGCGGATCCTGGAGCGGCTGACGAGCGGGCTCTCGGTCGGGCATATCGCAGGCGTCGAACAGATGACGATTCCGCGCGTAAGGCAAAAGCGCGAGGTTATTTCACTGTATATATTAGTTCAATTGCAGATCGCCCGCGTGCCGCATACTATGATGATGCGAGGCGATCTGCAGGCGATGGATCGGCTGCTCGAGCTCAACGGCGAACTCGACCACTATCACGGCTTCGGACGCGCCCATCTTGCCGCCTCGGCCGAGGC
>JBAQGU010001006.1:0-2748 GCA_049287975.1 Roseiarcus sp. | reverse complement strand
AGCCCAATCCGCGCGAGACGGCGATCGTGCGCGGACTCGCCGATTCCATGGCGCTGCGGCTCGCCTGCCACAACGACGCGATCCATCGCCGCCATGCCCCGCAAAACCAGGCGGCGCGCGCGCTGTTCGACGCGGTCGAGCAGGCGCGGGTCGAGGCGATCGGGTCGAGGCGGATGGAAGGCGTCGCCTCGAATCTGACGGCGATGCTCGACGACCGGTATCACAAGAGCCCCTTCGCCGAGGCCCGCGACCGCGACGAGGCGCCGCTCGAAGACGCGGTGGCAATGCTCGTGCGCGAGCGGTTGACGGGATTGAAGCCGCCTGGCGGCGCGCATCGAATCGTCGACCTCTGGCGCCCCTATGTCGAAGGCAAAGCCGGCGCCGAACTCGACAGGCTCGATGGCGCGATGCTCGACCAGCGCGCCTTTGCAAAATCGGTGCATCGCCTGCTCGCTTCGCTCGACATGGCGAGCGCGTCGGAAGCCGACGCCGACGAAGCCGAGGAATCCGCGGACGAGAATTCGCCCCCCGACAACGCCGACGACGCCGAGGGGGAGGGCGAGGAGCAGGAATCGAAGGATTCCAGGGAAATGGAGACCTCGGACGAGTCCGCCGACGAACTCGAGGAGGGCGCGATGGAAGCGGCCGACGCGCCCTCGGCCGAATTCCCCGACGAGGCCGACGCCGGCGAATCGGAAGAAGCCTCCGAGAACCGTCCCCCGGCCTCGTCCGGCGCCGAGAGACGCGCGCCTGATTACAAGGCCTACACGACCAAGTTCGACGAGGTCGTCAACGCCGAGGATCTCTGCGATCCCGAGGAACTGCAGCGCTTGCGCGATTATCTCGACAAGCAGTTGCAGAATCTCTCCAGCGTCGTATCGCGCCTCGCCAACCGGCTGCAGCGCCGGCTGATGGCGCAGCAGAATCGCTCCTGGGAATTCGATCTCGAGGAGGGCATGCTGGATACCGCACGCTTGCCGCGCATCGTCATCGATCCGCAGCAGCCGCTGTCGTTCAAGCGGGAGAAGGACACGGACTTCCGCGATACCGTCGTGACGTTGCTGATCGACAATTCGGGTTCGATGCGCGGGCGTCCGATCACGGTGGCGGCGACTTGCGCCGACATTCTCGCGCGGACATTGGAGCGCTGCGGCGTCAAGGTCGAGATTCTCGGTTTCACCACGCGCGCCTGGAAGGGCGGACAGGCCCGCGAAGCCTGGCTGCAGGCGGGCAAGCCGGCCAATCCCGGCCGCCTGAACGACCTCCGGCATCTCGTCTACAAGGCCGCCGACGCGCCCTGGCGGCGCGCGCGGAAAAATCTCGGGCTGATGATGCGCGAGGGCCTGCTCAAGGAGAACATCGACGGCGAGGCGCTCGACTGGGCGCATCAGCGCCTGCTGGGACGCAGCGAGCAACGCAAGATCATGATGATGATTTCCGACGGCGCGCCGGTCGACGATTCGACGCTTTCGGTCAATTCCGGCAATTATCTCGAGCGGCACCTGCGCCATGTGATCGAGGAGATCGAGACCCGCTCGCCGGTCGAACTGATCGCCATCGGCATCGGCCATGACGTGACGCGCTATTACCGCCGCGCGGTGACGATCGTCGACGCGGAGGAATTGGGCGGCGCGATGACCGAGAAACTGGCGGAATTGTTCGATGAAAAGCCGCCGGCCGCACCCCGGGCCCAGGTCAAGCGGCGCGCCGCTTGACCGCCACAAAATAAGCACACGAACCCGTGATCGTAGATTTTGGGTAGGCGCATGTTTCGGCGCCCACGGCTCGCCGATTCGCGGGCGGCGAAAGCGAAAGAAGCCCGATGATCCTCAGCCGTACTCCAATCGTTCCTGCGCTCTTCTGCGCCGTCCTGTCGTTCACCGCCGGCGCGGGGAACGTCCTCGCAGAGGACGCCCCTGTCGATATCCACGCTCCCGTGCCCAAGCGCGCCAAGCCCCCCAAGGACGCGAAGGAGGCGCCGAAGCCATCGATGACCGCCGCCGAGGCGATCGCCAAGGCGAACGCCTATTTCAACGAGGCGCGCGTGATGAGCGCCGATTTCCTGCAGATCGGGCCGGACGGGACACGCTCGGAGGGGGAGCTCTATGTGTCCCGTCCGGGCAAGATGCTGTTCAGATTCGCTCCGCCGCAAAAGCTCGAAATCGTCGCCGACGGCCGCTCGGTCGCCGTGCGCGACCAGAAGCTGGGAACGCAGGACCTCTATTTTATCGCGCAGACGCCACTGAAATTCCTGCTGGCCGACACTATCGACCTCGCCAAGGACACCAAAGTCAAGCGTGTCGACATTGAAGAAAACGCGGCGACGATCGAAATTGAGGATAAGGCCGTCTTCGGTGGCACGGCAGAGATCGCGCTGGTATTCGAGCCCGAGGCTTTCGCGCTGAAGCAATGGACGGTGATCGACGCGCAGGGGTTTCAGACCGTGGTGTCCCTGTTCAACATCGACCTCGTCACCAAGCCCGATCCGGCGCTGTTTCACATCGACGACACGACCGGACCGGGGGCGCCCCGGAGACAATGACGGACGCCCAAAAACAACCCGATAGCTCCGCAGGACGGCGCGCCTTCAGTGGGCTGTTCAGGCTCCCGCCTGATGTCCTGGCCGCGATGAACAAGACCGACTGCCAGACTCTCGAGCAGCTGCGGCGCGATCCGGTGAGGGATGAGGTTAGGGGAGCGGGGGCTCCCCTTGGTTTGATGGGGTGTTGCTAGGAGAAGGCCAACATG
>JBAQGU010001005.1:0-3375 GCA_049287975.1 Roseiarcus sp. | reverse complement strand
AAGGCGCTTCGCGCCGGACGCGGTCGGCGCCCGCGCCTGCAGACTCGCGCGCCGGCTGCTTCTCGTCCTCGCCATACTGGCGCGGCCTGCGCTCGCCGACCCTGCGCCGAGCTTCTGGGACCCGGCGCTGCATCTCGAAAGGCCCGACATTTCGGGGCTCCGCGCGATCCGCTTCCTGACCGACGACGATTATCCCCCGCTCAATTTCGCCCGTTCCGACGGCACGCTGGCCGGCTTCAACGTCGAGATCGCGCGCGCGATCTGCGAGGAGTTGCAAATCGGCTGCACGATCCAGGCGCGCGCCTGGGATACGCTGGTCGATTCGCTCGAGACGGGCAAGGGCGATGCGGTGATCGCGTCGATGTCGGCGACGGCGGCGTTGCGGGCGCGCATCGACTTCACCCAGCCTTACTACCAGACCCCTGGCCGTTTCGTCGCGCGCAAGGATTTCCCCGTCGCCGACGCGACGCCAGCGACGCTCGCGGGCAAGTCGATCGGCGTCGTCGCGGGTTCCGCGCACGAAGCCTATCTTGCAACCTTCTTTCCCGGGGTCGTGCGCAAGCCCTACCCCGATTTCGCGGCGATGCGAGACGCCCTGCGCTCCGGCGCGATCGAAGCGATGTTCGGCGACGGCCTCACCCTCGCGGTCTGGATGGCTGGCGAATCGTCGGCCGATTGCTGCGCGTTCAAGGGCGGGCCGTACCTCGAAAGCCGCTTTTTCGGCGAAGGAATCGGCATCGCTGTGCGCAAGGAAGATTCGAATCTCCGGCGCGCCATGGACTGGGCGCTCGCGAGGATCGCCGAGCGCGGCGCCTACGCCGAAATCTACCGCAAGTATTTCCCGATCGGGTTCTATTGAGGGACGCTCCCCTACCCGCCTCTCGCGGGAGGGGCAAGGGTGCGGGGCTCTTCGGAACGACTCGCCCCGAAGAGCAGCGTGTCTATCGCGGCTTCCTATACCTGATTTCCTTGACTCGCGGCGCTGGATTGCTATCCTTTTGGTCATGGAAATTCGTCTCCCTCCTGAACTGGAAGCCCAACTTGCCGCTATTGCAGCGAGCGCGGGCCGCAGTACGGCCGAAGTTGTGCAGGAGGCTATCGCCCTTTGGGAGGAGCGCCAAGCCCAGCAGGGCCGCGACGCTCCCAATCCGAAGCACTCGCCGGCGCATGCCGCCGCCCGAATCCGGGAACTGCGAAAGGGTAATTTCCTCCCCGAAGGCGAAACGATCAAGGACCTCATCAACTACGGCCGGGCTTGACATTCGCCCTCGATAATTCCGTCGCGATGCGGTGGTGTTTTGAGCCGACCCATCTCTATGCCGAATCGATTCTCGACAGACTGGAGGCCGGCGAAGACGCGATAGTGCCGGTGCTGTGGTTCTACGAAGGCAGCTCAGTGCTTTCGCGCGCGCAGAATCGGGGAACGCTGAGCGGACGAAAAGCCGACGAGTTCATCGTCGAGCTGCAATCCCTGAATATCCGCCGGGACCCACAAAGCGCCGCACGCGTATTCCGCGACGTTCATCAGCTCGCTCTGACTTACCGCTTGACCTCCTACGACGCGGCTTATTTGGAGCTTGCCTTGCGCCGTGGTCTGCCGATAGCCACCCTCGATGACGATCTGATCCAGGCGAGCAAGGCGGCCGGTGTTGCGGTCCTATGAGAATAACGCACGAATAGCGCGCAACCGTGCGCCTCGAAGCGCAAGGAGATTTTCCGCATTTTCCGCCTCGCAACCTCTTGAAATCGCTCGAAACTCGGAATCTCGGAAACGTCGGCGCCCGCAGAAAAGCGGGCCGCCACGAGGGAGCTCCGACCCCTCACCCCGCTTTCGGCGCCGTGGGCTCGAGATGGCCGCCAAACCCCTTGCGCATCGCGGAGATGATCTTTTCCGCATAGGTGTGGCTCTGGCGCGAACGGAAGCGCGTGAACAGAGCGGCCGAGAGTACTTCGGCGGGCACCGCTTCCTCGATCGCCGCCTGCAGGGTCCAGCGGCCTTCGCCCGAATCCTCGATGAACCCCGAATAGGAGTCGAGCTTCTCTTCCTGCGCCAGCGCGCTGGCGGTCAGATCCAGCAGCCAGGACGAAACGACGCTGCCGCGCCGCCAGACCTCGGCGACGTCCGCGAGGTCGAGCGTGAAGCGGTGCTCGGGGCTGACGCTCTCGACATCCGCGTTCCGCAGGATGTCGAAGCCCTCGGCATAGGCCTGCATCAGGCCATATTCGATGCCGTTGTGGACCATCTTGACGAAATGCCCGGCGCCGCACGGCCCGGCGTGCATATAACCCTGCTCGACGCGGGGATCGCGGTCGCGGCGGCCTGGCGTCGCAGGGATATCGCCCCGGCCGGGAGCCAGCGTGGCGAAGATCGGATCGAGACGGCGAACCTCGCCGGCGTTGCCCCCGATCATCATGCAATAGCCACGCTCGAGCCCCCAGACGCCGCCGCTGGTGCCGACGTCGATATAGTGCAGCCCTTTGGCGGCCAGCGCGGCGCCGCGCCGGATGTCGTCGCGCCAGAACGTGTTGCCGCCGTCGATGATCGCATCGCCTTTGGTCAGGTGCGGCGTCAACTCTTCGATCGTCGCTTCGGTCGGCGCGCCCGCGGGCAACATGACCCAGACAGCGCGCGGCGCCTCGAGCTTGGCGACGACGTCGGCGAGGGATGTCGCGGCGACGGCGCCCTCGGCGGCGAGCGCCTGGCCCGGCACGGGATTGCGGTCGAAGACGACGCAATGATGTCCCGCGCGCATCAGGCGCCGCACGATGTTGGCGCCCATGCGCCCGAGGCCGATCATTCCGAGCTGCATTTTTCCTCCCCCCGAGGTGGGCACAGTCGCGTCAGTCCTTGGCGCGCTCGACGTAGGTCCCGTCTTCCGTCTGGATCACGATCCGCGTGCCGGGCGAGACATGAGGCGGCACCATGACCCGCGCGCCATTGGAAACCTTGGCGGGCTTATATGACGAAGATGCTGTCTGCCCCTTCATCGCCGGCTCGGTCTCGAGGATTTCCAGCGTCACGCGCGGCGGCAACTGGATGCCGACCGGAATATCGTTGAAGATCGACAGGATCACCTTCATGCCTTCCTGCAACCATTGGGCCTGATCGCCGATGACCTCGGCGGGCACCTGAATCTGGTCGTAGGTCTCGTTGTTCATGAAATGATAGCCGTCGGGGTCCGAATAGAGAAAGTCGTAGTTCTTGTCCTCGACAAAGGCGCGCTCGACCTGCTCGGTGGTCTTGAACCGGTCGGTCACCTTCACGCCGTCGGAGAGCCGGCGCATGTCGATCTGCGTCGTCGGCGTGCCCTTGCCGGGATGAAAGCTCTCGGCCGAGAGAACGACGCAGAGCTGGCCGTCCTCCCGCTCGATGAT
>JBAQGU010001004.1:0-2525 GCA_049287975.1 Roseiarcus sp. | reverse complement strand
AATTTCCCTCCACGCGACGAGGCGCGGGAATCCGCCAACGCCTCTCGGGAACGTGCGTCGCAAATCTCGGGGCTTCTGCGAAATCGAGGATTGCGCGATGAAATCGACCAGAGCCCTGTACTCAGGTCCCGCAGAAGGTCTGGAGGACGCGCTCCTCACCTCGCGGCGGGATTGCATAGCTGGCGAACGCCTCCTGATCCTCGTACGGCCGTGAGAGAACCGTCAGCAGTTCCTCGAACAACGAAAAGTCCTCATGCTCGACGGCCGCATCGAGCGCTCGCTCCACGCGATGATTGCGCGGAATGAAGGCGGGATTGACGCGTCGCATCGCCTCGGCGCGCTCGCGAGGTCGACGGCTCTCGCGCGTCAGGCGCGACCGCCACCGCGCCGCCCAAGCGTCGTAGGCCGCGGGGTTCGCGAACAAGCCGCGGATTCGCGCGTCGACCTTCTCGTCGACAGCGGCGTCGCACAGCTGGCGAAAGGTCAGCGTGAAGTCGGCCCCATTCTCATGCATCGCTGCGAGCCATGCGCGGACGAGATCGAGATCGCCGTCTTCGACGCTGGAGATTCCGAGCTTCTCGCCCATGCCGGCGGTCCAGTGCGCCTGGAAACGCTCGCCAAACGCGGAAACCGCCTCGCTCGCGAGTTCGACCGCCCGCTCCGATTCTCGATCCAAGATCGGAAGCAGCGTCTCCGCGAATCGGGCGAGGTTCCACTGCGCGATCGCCGGCTGATTACCGTAGGCGTAACGACCAAACTCGTCGATCGCGCTGAACACGGTCGCCGGGTCGTACGCATCTATGAAAGCGCAGGGCCCAAAATCGATCGTCTCGCCCGAAAGCGCCGTATTGTCGGTGTTCATCACCCCATGGATGAAGCCCACGTTCATCCAACGCGCGACGAGCCGCGCCTGTCGTTCCACGACGGCCTGAAGCAGCGCGAGATACGGCCTTTCGGCGTCCGCGGCGCCGGAGTCGTGGCGATCGATCACGTAATCGGCGAGCCGTTTGACGGCCTCCAAGTCGCCGCGCGCGGCGAAATATTGGAAGGTTCCGACGCGCACATGGCTCGATGCGACTCGCGTGAAGACCGCTCCAGGCAATTCCCGGTCGCGATAGACGGGCTCGCCCGTCGAGACGGCCGCGAGCGCCCGAGCGGTCGGAATTCCGAGCGCATGCATCGCTTCGCTGACGAGATATTCGCGCAGGACCGGCCCGAGAGCGGCGCGACCGTCGCCACGGCGCGAGAACGGCGTTCGTCCGGCGCCTTTCAATTGGATGTCGCGTCGCCTGCCGTCGCGGTCCAACACCTCGCCCAGCAGGATGGCGCGGCCGTCGCCGAGCCGGGGAACGAAGTTGCCGAACTGATGTCCGGCATAGGCCATCGCGATCGGCTCGGCGCCGGGCGGCATGTGGTTGCCGGCGAACGTCGCCGCCAGCCCGTCCGGACCGACGCCGCACGTATCGATGTCCAGCTCCGAAGCGAGCGCATCGTTGAATTTGATCAGCCGGGGTCTCACCACCGGCGTCGGAACCAGCCGCGCGAAGAAACGCTCGGGCAGGCGCGCGTAGCTGTTGGAGAAGGAAGCGGTCAAGGACGGCATTCGTTCGACAGCGGGTGGTTTCTCAACGGGATCAGTGGCGAGCATCCGCAGCAAATTCCCTTTTCAACTCAGAGGCGCGGTCCGAGGCTGCCGCCTGACCGATGGGTCGCCGAAAGCAGATGATGAGCCTACAGCCTTTCGAAGTCGTCGCCAACGATCAATCGCGGAGCATTGCAGGAAATTTGGTGCTGCGCGGCGTGAAACGGACCGCGTTCGAACCGATAAGAGATCGTGCGCTGGAAAAAGACCTGGCGTGGTATCCCGTCGATATCCACCCCGCACGGCCATGGACTAGCTCTGCGCAGAAAGAGTGAAGACAGCATCGATGTCGTGATCACCAAGTCGACGCCGCTGCTGGATGCGTAGGCTCATTTCCGATTGGAGACGCCGATCATGAAGCACGCCCTCGTTGTCCTCGCTGCGTTGATCCTTGGCGTGAATACGGCTGCTTATGCCGATTCAGATCCCGCGTTGTCCGGCCCGCTGCGTTCGCTGTTGCGAGCGCGGCAGTGGTTGAACACGAAACCGCTGCGGACGGAGGACTTACGAGGCAAGGTCATTCTGGTGAATTTCTGGACCTATAGCCGTATCAACAGCCTGAGAGCGCTCCCTATGTCCGCGAGTGGGCAAGAAAATACAGAAATCGCGGACTTGTGGTGATCGGAGTGCAGACCCCGGACGTCTAGAAACAACCGAGTCCGGGGCCTCGAGCCGGGCATCCAGCCGCTGCCTCGATGATCACAGGCAGAAGCCGGCCTCGTATGGACGGGTCAAGCCCGCGATGACAAACCCGTTCCCGGTTCGCACGACCGCCTGCGCGAGATGTCGAGTGACCGGGGGAATGCACGTCAATAATGCGCCGCCGCCGATGTGACCTTGCCCCTGAAGACGCTCAGGCTGATCGCGGTGTAGACGAGCATGA
>JBAQGU010001003.1:0-5042 GCA_049287975.1 Roseiarcus sp. | reverse complement strand
GCTCGCCCGCCCCCTCTCCACTGGAAATATAAGATAGGTATATAATACCCCGCCGCGCGCCGCGTTCCGTGAAGCCTTATGAAGAGATGTTTCGAGACGCGGTGGTCGGGGCACGCCACATCGCCCTCGGCGCGAAATTCCGGGGTCCGACGGAGGTTACGAGGCGGCGCTAAACATAATTTAACATTGCTTAATGTGACTTCGGCTGCGCGCGCGCGCAAAATCTCCCGTGTTGCGCCCGACGATTCGAATTTCGGTCAAAGCTATCGCTGACGGCCACGAAATTTCGCGAGATCGATGCGCACTTCAGGCTTTCCCATCAGCCAACTTCCTTCGAGAGAGGCCTCTCATGAAAAAAATCATCCTCGCCGCCGCTGCGGTCGCGCTGCTCGCGGGTCCGCCGCTCGCCTCGGCCGCGTTCGGCGAGAATGACGATCCGCCGACGCACGGCGATCGCCCATCCATGGCCGAACGGGCCGCCCTGTTCGACGCCCGTCTCATCGGCTTCCAGGCGGCCTTGAAACTCACGGCCGACCAGCAAAAGAACTGGCCGGCTTTCGAAACGGCGTTGCGCGTCGTCGCGAAGGATCGCGCCGATCGCTTTCGGGAGATGCGCGCCCATGAGGACGACGACAAGCAGCCGACGCTGATCGATCGGTTGAACGGGATTTCGGACCGCTTGGCGAAACGCTCGACGGAAATAAAGCTCGTCGCCGAGGCTGCAGCGCCGCTGTATTCGAGCCTCGACGACGAGCAGAAGCGAATTTTCGCCGCGCTGTTGCGCGATCTCCGGCGTGAGGGCCGTCATGGCGCTCATCATTGGCGCTGACGCCCACAGCAGGATCGCCGGAGCGCAACCCGCGCTGGAGACAACGTCAGGCGAAATCGCGCAGAACCAGAGGGCGGGCGTGGTTGGCGGGTGCGCGACGGGCCGGCGCCTTCCGACGCGTCGCCGCTTCAGCCTGCAGCGGCTGGCATCGATCGCATTGCGAATTCTGCGTGCGCTGAAGTCGTGTAGAGCCAAACGACGTGCGGTCCGCATGCGCCGCCTTCGATCGAGGCGATGATATTCGCGGCCCGCGCGGGCCGCGATCTCGTTCGCCGTCATCGCGAGCGTAGCGAAGCGATCCAGGGTTCCACGAGACAATCCTTCCATGCGTTCGCAAAACCGCTCGCGTAGCCCCGGTTTCAGCAACTCCCGGCTTTTGGGGACGCGGCGCGGCCAAACCGGCAGGTTGGGCGGCGCGGAATCCTGGATTGCTTCGCTACACTCGCAATGACGGCTCGAGGGTCATGGGTCTCGTCGACCCTAATTGTTTGGCGACGCGTTAGGGCGCCGGCCCGGCCCGGGCTGTCGCTCATGCCTCCTGCTTGGTTCTCGGCGACACCGCCAGGCCAAGAAACACGAGCACCGCCTGATTGAGTCGCAGGATATCTTCGTCATCCAACCTGCCGACGCGCGAGCCAATCTTGGTCTTGGGAACGGTGGTGATCTTGTCCACCATCAGGCGGCATGTCGCCCGCAGCCCGTTGCGCTCATTCGGTTCCACAGGCAGGCGGAATAGCGGGGCTTCCGTCTTGTCCGTTGTGAAGGGGCAGACGGTGATCCAGTCCGTCGCGTCGAAACTGTCATCCTGGACGATTACGGCCCGGCGCGGCTTGCCCGCGTAATCCTTACCGCCGGCGACAGTCCAGATGTCGCCACGCCTCATTCATCGCCCCAGTCCGACACCGCGTCGACGAATGCCTGATCCTCGCGGACGTGGGCGCTCGCTGCAACGGCCAGCGACTGGCGGTGCGCCTCCGACCGGAAGGAAGGCGCGCGTACATCCGGCACCCAAATCTGGATGGGCCGCAGCCCTTGGGACCGCAGGCGCTCGCGATGTTCCCGCACCTTCACGCGGGTGGCCTTGGGCCTCGATGTCGAGGTCATGATAATCATCCAGGTTGGTTACATGTAACCTATCAGGACTGTCGGGTTTTTGCCAATCCCCCGCTGCGCGAATCGTGCCGGAAAGGTCGTCGAGCGAAATCGCAGGGAACGCGGGTGGCCCCAGGCGGGCGTAATCGAAATAGACCTGCGCCGGGCCTTCATTTTTTCGTTTTCAAAAACGTGACATTTTCTTTCTGAAAAACAAATCTAATGCTACTGTTCTTTTCATCGCCTGTACCAAGATGTTAATAACGTCCCATCACCCAGAGGCGCCTGCACCCGCCGCTGAACCCGCGCCTAGCTAGCCTCGCACCGCGACGCAATGCGGCGGAGTGCGTCCTGGAGCGGCTTGAGAAGCAAGCTCTCGGTTCTGCTTCGCCCAGGCCCGAATTCTCGCGCCGCCGGCGCGGCGGCCACAATCGGCGAATTCGATGCGCAGGAGGTCGAGGGAATTTTTCCGCCTCGCAACCCGTTGAAATAGCTCAAAACCGACTCGGAAACGTCGGCGCGCCCACGCCGCGCCATTTCAAGTTCCGTACTGCGGTTCCTCGGCGACCGGATATTTCCACGCTGTCGCCCCGGGCTGTTCGGCGAGCGTCAAGCGCACGATCAATCCGTTCGGCAGCCGATCGACGAGCTGGATATCGCCGCCATGGCGCCGGATGATTTCGCGCGCGATCGAAAGGCCGAGGCCGAAGCCCCCCCGGCCGGCGGCGTTGCGGGCGCTGTCGCCCTTGAAAAAAGGCTCGAAGACCTTTTCCCGAAGGTCCGCGGCGATGCCCGGGCCGTCATCTGACACCTCGATCCGAACCTTCCCATCATGCACGCTCTCCAAAGCGACGGTCACGACCCCGCCATGCTTGGTTCCGTTGTCGACGAGATTGGCGATGGCCCGGGTCACGGCGTTGACCCGGCAAGCGAAAGCGAGCCGGTCCGGCCCGGAGTAGGAAACCGTGTGTCCGATGTCCGTGAATTGCGCGCAGATGGTTTGCAGCAGACTGGGAAGCTCGATGAGCTGAGCGGGCTCCAAAGTCCCCCCTTCCCGCAAATAGGCCAGCGTTTCTCCCAACATTTCGTTGATCGCAGCGATGTCGCGTAACATATTGTCCCGAAGCTTCGGGTCGGCCAGCCGCTCGGAGCGCAGACGCAACCGCGTCAGCGGAGTACGCAGGTCATGGCTGATCGCGAGCAGCATTTGGGTCCGCTCGTTGACCAGCGAGCGGACGCGTCTGCGCATGTCGTTCAGCGCCTCTGCGACTTGCGAGATTTCGCGCGGCCCCTCCGTGCTCAATGCCTCCCCATCGCCGGTGGACCGCCCGAAGGACCGTGCGGCCGAGGCGATCGACGACAAAGGGGCGGTTATCGACCGCAGCGCATAGAGGGAGAGAAACAGCACGATGCAGACGACGATCGCCACGGCGCCGATCATCTGAATGAGAACCAGGTTGTGCAGGATCGCATGGGGGGAGGCTTCGAACGCGAGCGCGGTCCCGTCGCTGAGTTTGATGACGAGAGAGTCTCTGGGTTCGTCTCTGGGAACGCTCGCGAGGGATGCGAGCCCCCAATTCTCCTCGAGGTCGGCCTTGACCATTCGGATATATTCGGAATCGGAGCCAGGAGCGTCCTGAATCGGTTCGAGCCGATCGAGCGGCATGATCTCGATGTTCAAGCTCGGCGAGCGGTAGGAATCGAGAACCCTGGCCAACTGCTCCTGCGATCGGAACGCCTCGGCCCTGTGTACGATGGCGGCGATGCGCGCCGCTCGCCCCGCCGCCATCACCTCCTGGTTGGCGCTGGTTTGCCAACTGCTGAAAAGGGCGAACACCACGCTCGAAGCCAGACCGACTCCGACCAGCACGGCGGCGATCACGATGCAGGTGATTTGAGCGGCGATCGTCCGCGGGATCAAACGATGAAGAACCGTCATTCGAGCGCCTCGACGGCAGGCGTGAAGACGTAGCCGCCGAGGCGGACCGTCTTGATCAGCATAGGGTCTCGCGGGTCGTCCTCGATCTTTTGCCGGATACGGCTCACGTGGACGTCGACGCTTCGTTCGATCGGCCCGGCGAGGCCGCCATGGGTCAATTCCAAGAGCTGGTCGCGGGAAAGGATCCTTCCGGGATTGAGACAGAACGCGAGCAACAGATCGAATTCTGCGCTGGTGGTCGAAACCCGCACGCCGTTCGGACTATAGAGCTGGCGTTCCCCAGGATAAATGCGCCAGCCGGCGAAGCGCATCGGTCGCATGCGATGGTTCGACGCGGCTCCGGCGTTCTGGGAGCGCCGCAACAGGGCCCGGATACGCGCGATCAACTCGCGCGAATTGAAAGGCTTCGTGACATAGTCGTCCGCGCCGAGCTCCAGTCCGACAATTCTGTCGACGTCCTCGTCGCGCGCTGTCAGCATGATGATGGGCACCGTCGAGGAAGCCCTCAATCTCCGGCAAATGCTGAATCCGTCCTCCCTGGGCAGCATGACGTCGAGCAGGATGAGATCGACGCCGCCCTGCGCGAGAACCCGATCCATTTCGGTCGCGTTGGTCGCGGCGCACGGGGTGAAGCCGTTTTCGGCCAGGATCTCTTCCAGAATCTGGGAGATCGCCTCGTCATCCTCCACGAGCAGAATGCGGCCGGGAACGTCGGCCGCGTTGGGAAGTGTCTGTGCAAGCTGCGCCTTCATCTCGGGGCTCACCTCGACGCTGAAATTTGTGTCATTTTACCGCATTTTTCTTGCCCTGAAATGTGTTTTTATGTTTCCGCCAGCGTGGAATTTGCGCGGCGCCGCCCTCCAAGAAGCGCAAATCCGATGAGCGCATTTTGATGGGAAATGGTTCACAGATCGCCGTGTCTGGCAAATATCATAAACCAAGACTTCGGAAATTCCGCTTGCCATCTGCCTGAGGCTTAGTTTTGAAGCTTGAATTTGATCTCCACCTGTATTCCCAATACCGACTTCCGGCGCGCTGCCGAATCAAGGAACGCACCGCGCAGGGCCTGGAGAGGAGACAGCACATGGATCCCGAGGTTCACCTGGAGCCTATACCTCGCCCGCCAGGGCACATGCTGGTGGGAAACCTGCTCGACATCGACGCCGCTCACCCTATCGAAAG
>JBAQGU010001002.1:0-5618 GCA_049287975.1 Roseiarcus sp. | reverse complement strand
GGAGAAGGGGTCGGCACGGGCTCCTGAGCATGTCCTCCGCGCTGCTCGTCGTTCAGATCCTGAACGGGCTGCAGCTCGGCGTCTTGCTGTTTCTGATCGCCGCCGGCCTGACGCTCACATTTGGGGTGATGGACTTCATCAATCTCGCCCATGGCGTGCAATATATGGTCGGCGCCTATCTCGCGGCGATGTTCGTGGCCTGGACCGGCAGCTTCTGGACTGGACTCGCGCTCACGCTGCCGACGGCGCTGGCGTTCGGATTGCTGCTGGAGACGACGATCTATCGCCGCCTCTATGACCGCGATCATCTCGACCAATTGCTGGCGACCTTCGGCCTCATCATCTTTCTCAATCAAGCGGTCAAGACGCTCTGGGGCGCGGCGCCGCTGAGCGTGCCGATCCCGGACCTGCTCTCCGGCAGCGTCCAGCTGATGGACGGCCTGCTCTATCCCGTCTATCGGCTCGCGCTGATCGCGGTCGGGCTCGCGACGGCGCTGCTGCTACATTTGCTGATCAATCGGACGCGGGTCGGCATGCTGGTGCGCGCCGGCGCGACCAACGCGCCGATGGTCTCCGCGCTCGGCGTCGACATCCGCCGTCTCTTCATGATCGTGTTCGGCTTCGGCGCGATGCTGGCGGGCTTTGCCGGCGCACTCGTCGCGCCGATCCTCTCGGTGCAGCCCGGCATGGGCGACGACCTCTTGATCCTCGCGTTCGTCGTCATCGTCATCGGCGGCATCGGCTCGATCCGCGGCGCGTTCCTAGCCGCGCTGATGGTGGGGCTGATCGATACGCTGGGCCGCGCGTTCGGCCCGCAGTTGCTGCGCCTTGCGATGCCGCCGGCCGCCGCCAACCAGACCGGCCGCTCGCTGGCGCCGATGCTGATCTACATCCTCATGGCTGGCGTCTTGTTCTTCCGGCCGTCGGGCCTCTTTCCGGTGAAGCGATGAGGGCCGCGTCCGGCCCGCTTGTCATCCTCGCGAACGCGAGGATCCAGGAGGCCACGCGAGCTTCACGGTTTTCCTGGGCTCCACTTGCACGCCGCGTTCCTCGTCAGCAAGCCGCACGTCGTGGCCCACTGGATCCCCGCTTTCGCGGGGATGACAAGGCGAGCTTACTAAGACTAGCGCCGTCGCCCCTGATCTCTCCCGGTAAGAATGCGGAGGAGAGATCGTGAGGGATCTCCGCCTTGCGCTCTGGCTATTCGGCGTGCTCGCCTGCGCGCCGTTGGCCGCCAAGCTCGGCACCGAGGCTTATCTGCTATCGCTCGCAACCCATGCGTTGATATTCGCGATCGCCGCCCTTTCGCTCGATTTCGTGCTCGGTCATGGCGCGCTCGTTTCGTTCGGTCACGCGGCATTCCTGGGCATCGGCGCCTACGCGGCCGCGATGCTCTCCCGCTGGGGTTACGATGAGATCGTCGTGCAACTCCTCGGGGCTATATCGGCGGCGGCCGTCTTCGCGCTCGCTACCGGCGCGATCTCGCTGCGAGCGAGCGGCGTCTACTACATTATGAGCACGCTCGCGTTCGGCCAGATGCTGTATTTCTTCTTCGTCTCGCTGTCGGCGTGGGGCGGCGACGACGGCGTGACGCTCGACGCACGCAGCCGCCTGTTCGGCGCCTCCGTATTGAAGAGCGACGTCGGGCTCTACTATTTCGCGCTGGTCGTTCTCATGGCCTGTTGGGCGTTGGCCGAGCGTATCGTCGGCTCGCGCTTCGGCCGGGTCCTCGGCGCCATTCGCCAAAATCCGTTGCGAGTGCGCGCCGTCGGCTTTCAGCCGTTCGCCTACCGGCTGACCGCCTACGCGATCTCCGGCGCGATGTGCGCGACGGCGGGCGTGCTGCTCGCCAATCAGAGCGAGTTCGTCTCACCCGCGTTCATGACGTGGCAGCGCTCGGGGGAGCTGCTGGTCATGGTGATACTGGGCGGCGTCGGTTCGCTTTGGGGCGCCATTCTCGGCGCCATTGCGTTTCTGGCGCTCGGGGAGTCTCTCTCTCTACTGACCGACCAAGGCAATCTGATCCTCGGTCCGCTGCTGGTGCTCATCGCCCTGATCGGGCCGACCGGTCTGGCGGGCTTGATGACGCGAAGCGCCGGCGGAGGCGCGCGATGACCGCACCCTTGCTCGTAGTGGAAGGGCTCTGCAAGCGCTTCGGCGCGCTGTTGGCGAATGACGAAATCACGTTCGAAGCCCACCCCCGCGAGTTGCATGCTCTGATTGGTCCCAACGGCGCGGGCAAGACGACGTTGATCAACCAATTGTCCGGCGCTGTGCCGAGCGACGGCGGCCGCATTGTCTTCGACGGCGAGGACATCACGCGACTCGACATGACGGAGCGCAGCCGCAGGGGGGTTGCGCGCTCGTTCCAAACCGCCTCGCTCCTGCCGGAGTATACGGCGCTCGCCAATGTCGCGCTGGCCGTCCAGGCGCGATCGGGATCGAGCTTTCGCTTCTTCGGGCGGGTCACGGGCGAGGACGCGTTGAACGCTGTGGCCGGCGCCGCGCTCGCGCGCGTCGGTCTCGCGGGGCGCGCATCTTTTCGCGCCGGCGCCCTGTCGCATGGCGAGCAGCGGCTGCTCGAAATAGCCGTTGCGCTCGCGTGCACGCCCAGGCTGCTGCTGCTCGACGAACCCTTCGCGGGCCTCGGTCCAGAGGAATCGAAAGCCTGCATCGAACTCATCCGCGAGCTGAAGCAGGAATTCACGATTCTTCTGGTCGAGCACGACATGGACGCCGTGTTCTCGCTCGCCGATCGCGTGAGCGTGCTGGTCGATGGCCGCATCCTCGCAACCGGATCGCCCATGGATATTCGCGCCGACGAGCGAGTTCGCGCCGCCTATCTCGGCGACGAGGAGTTCGCGTGATGCTGCGCGTCGAGGGAATCGAGGCGGGCTACGGCGAGGCGCAGGTGCTGTTCGGCGTCGATCTCGAAGTGGCGGGCGGCGAAGTCGTAGCGCTGCTCGGGCGCAACGGCATGGGCAAGACCACGACCGTGCGCGGCATTTTCGGGCTTCTGCCCCTGCGGAAAGGGCGGATTTCCTTCGAGGGGTGCGATCTCACCAACGCGCCGCCCTTCGTGAGGGCGCGGCACGGCCTCGGCCTCGTTCCGGAAGGGCGGCAGGCATTCCCGACGCTCACGGTGGAGGAGAATCTGGTCGCGACGGCGGCGGCCCGCTTCGGCTCGCCCAAATGGACGCTGCCGAAAATCTATGCGCTGTTTCCGCGTCTCGCCGAGCGACGATCGCATTTCGGCGACCAGCTCTCGGGCGGCGAACAGCAGATGCTGGCGATCGGGCGCGCGCTGATGACCAATCCGAAGCTGCTGGTCTTCGACGAAGCCACGGAAGGGCTCGCCCCGCTGATCCGCGCCGAGATCTGGGCTTGCCTCGTAGGATTGAAAGCGAGCGGCGAATCGATCCTCGTCATCGACAAGAACATCGGCGCGCTGCTGCGCATCGCCGATCGTCACGCGGTGCTGGAAAAGGGACGCGTCGTATGGCGCGGCACGAGCGCGGAATTCAGGGCGAATCCGGCAATCGTGGATCGCCATCTCCATGTCGGCGGCGGCGAGTCGGAGCCGCGGCTACAGGAAAGGACGACGACATGATTTTGACTCCCGGAATCACCAAGGCGGGCGAAGGCCTCGACAACATCGCCTGGAACATCCTCGGGCAGACCTACGTGCCGAAGCAGGTGAGCGAGCGTTCGTTCGCGTGGCACGCGACGTTTCCGCCCGACACGTTCGTGCCGCCGCATATCCATCCGACGCAAGACGAATTCATCTACATGTTCGAGGGTCAGTTCGAGCTGATGCTCGACGGTCGCGGCGCCCAAGCCAATCCGGGCGACCTCGTGCGCCTGCCGATGGGCCTGCCGCACGGCATCTTCAACAAGTCCGGCCGGATCGTAAAGTGCTTGTTCTGGGTGACGCCGACCCGCCGTCTGTACGATCTCTTCTGGGGCATCCACAACATGGCGGAGCAGACGCCGGCCGAGGTCGTAGCGCTTTCGGCCAAGCATGAGGTCGACTTTCTGCCGCCTCCGGAGGAGGCGAAGTGATGCGAGCTCGACAGGCACCCGTGTCATCCTCGCGAACGCGAGGATCCAGGATGCCGCGCGGCGGCTGGGATTGGCCGCGCTGCATCGCTCACGCACAGTTCTACAACGGGCGCCCGCGCGTTCTGGCCCTACGGCTGGATCCCCGCTTTCGCGGGGATGACAAATGACCATCCTCATCGCGGGCGGCGGCATCGGCGGATTGACCTTGGCGCTCATGCTGCACAAGCGCGGCATCAAGTCCGTCGTCTACGAACAGGCGAGCCAGATCCGCGAGGTCGGCGTCGGCATCAACACCCTGCCGCACGCGATCAAGGAACTCGCGGTGCTCGGTCTCTTGCACGCGCTCGACGCGGTCGCCATCCGCACCAAGGAACTGATTTACATCAATCGGCTCGGCCAGAAGATTTGGAGTGAGCCGCGAGGCGCCGATGCGGGCTTCGAATACCCGCAATTCTCCATTCATCGCGGGCGGCTGCAGAAGGTCATCCACGACGCCGTCGTCGCCGAACTCGGACCCGACGCGGTTCGGACGGGCATGCGTCTCGCTGGATTTCTTCAGGACGAAGGCGGCGTCACCGCGCATTTCACGGACGCGCGGTTCGGCGCCTCGAGCGAGACGGTTCGCGGCGAGGCGCTCGTCGCGGCGGACGGCATCCACTCCGTCGCACGTCGTCATTTCTATCCCGAGGAGGGCCGGCCGAACTGGCAGGGCGTGATGCTCTGGCGCGGGGCGACGGAATGGCCGCAATTCCTGACGGGACGCTCGATGTATATCGGCGGCGGGATGGGCGCGAAGCTCGCGCTCTACCCGATTGCCCCCGGCTCGACCCCGGAAACCCGGCTCACCAACTGGGCGATCGCGATCCGCATCGCCGACGGCGCGATCACCCCGGCGCCGGTGGACTCGTGGTCGCGCATCGGCCGCATGGAGGAAGTCGTGCCCTACGCATCGCGCTTCATAGCGCCCGGGGTCGACGTCGAGGCGTTGGTGCGCGCGACCCCGGTCTGCTGGGAATATCCGATGTGCGACCGCGATCCCCTGCCGCGTTGGAGTTTCGGCCGCGTCACGCTGATGGGCGACGCCGCGCATCCGATGTATCCGGTCGGCTCCAACGGCGCCGCGCAGGCGATCCTCGACGCCCGCAGCCTCGCAGACTGGCTCAGAAAGGCCGACCACCCGATGCACGCCCTGCACGCCTACGAGGAGGATCGGCTCGCCAAGACCGCCGAGATCGTGCGCCTCAATCGCAAAGGCGGACCCGAGCGCGTGATCGACGAAGTGGAGAAGCTGGCGCCGGCCGGCTTCGAATATATCGATAGGGTGCTCAGCCGCGACGAGCGGGAGGCGATCGTCAAAGGCTACGCCGGGAAGGCGGGGTTCGCGCTCAGTCAGGTCAACAAGTAGCGGCGGCCTCGCGTCGTAAATGTGAGAAGCGAAGCGACGAGGCAGTCGAAGATTTCCATGCCGTTTTCCGTCATGGCCGGGCTCGTATGGGGGCTTTTTTGTCAATAGGGCGCGGCGCTTTTTTCGCTCCTCGCGGCGACTGGCTCGGGCC
>JBAQGU010001001.1:0-8429 GCA_049287975.1 Roseiarcus sp. | reverse complement strand
CAGATCAGCAGGAACATCATCTTGCCCGGACTGATGCCCGTGGCGACCGCACGGCGCATCACCGTGATCATGTGCTCGGGTGTGTAATAGGTCTCCCACGCCAGCCGATAGGCGCGCTCCCAGTCGGCTTTCGACATTTTGGGATGACCCGTCACGACATGCTCGAGGTCGTATTTGTTCATGTCGGGGTCCATCGCGACCCCGCTCGAGGAAAGCTTCTTGTGGTCCTCGGAGCCCGGCAGCGGCGTCAAGCAGAAGAACTCGAGCAGGTCGAGCGGCAATTCGCGCTGGATGATCTTGATGTCCCTGACGATGCTCTCGGGCGTGTCGGCGGGAAAGCCGAGGATGTAGCCGGCATAGGTGAAGCAGCCAACCTTCTTCCAGGCCAGCAGCATCGCGCGATATTCGGCGATGCGGTTCTGCTTCTTCTTCGCGCCGATCAGGCTGTCCGGATTGATGTTCTCGAGCCCGAGGAAGACCCGCCGCACGCCCGCCGCCGCCGCCTTTTCGATGAAATGGGGAATGCGGTGGACCAGCGTATCCACCTGAATGACGAAATTGAAGTGGAGGCGTTCGGCGTTACGGATCGCGATCAGGCGATCGAAAATCGGCTCCCAGTTCTTGTTGCGGGCCAGATTGTCGTCGGTGATGAAGAAATGGTCGATGCCCTGCGCGAGATTGGCGCGAATGATCGCCTCGACGTCGTCGGGCGTGCGATAACGCGACTTGCGCCCCTGCACGTTGATGATCGTGCAGAACGAGCACTGGAACGGGCAGCCCCGCCCGGCATCGAAGCTGGTGACGACGCCCGCCGTCCGCTTGACGCTGGCGGGCCGCAGAATCGGAATCGGCGCGCCCTCGATCCCCGGCAGGTCGCTCATGAAATTGTAGAGCGGCCGCATCCGGCCCGCGAAGGCGTCCTGCAACACCATATCGAGGCGGCCCTCGGCCTCGCCGGCGAACAGCGAAACCCCGAGCGA
The DNA here is from genome assembly GCA_049287975.1 of Roseiarcus sp. Taxonomy (GTDB): domain Bacteria; phylum Pseudomonadota; class Alphaproteobacteria; order Rhizobiales; family Beijerinckiaceae; genus Roseiarcus. The sequence continues at coordinate 7,449 of JBAQGU010001001.1, read as the reverse complement.
TTGCGCTTCGACGAGATCGTCGGGCATCTGCGGCAGCATCGCGAGGCAGCCGGAGACGTGAAACCCACCGATGGCCACCTGCACGCCACGGGCGCGAAATCGCCGCGCCAGATCGACGGCGTGCGGAAACTGATTGGATTGGACGCCGACCAGACAAACCAAGCCCCGGCCGCCCTCGGCGGCGATCTCGTCGGCGATTCGCTCCGGGCGAACTCGCGTGTTGGTTTCATCTATGACCGCAATCTCGATTTCGACATCGGCGCCGAGGACTCGTCGGTTGAGGCAGTCTTCCGACAGTCCGTGCATCACGGCGAGCGTATTGGAGGGGATCGCGGAGCGGAACCATTGAATGACATATCCATCGTCGTCGTAATGCGACGGCTTTATCAAATATAGACTGAACCGATCGACCATCGCGCGACTCCGAACAATCCCCCTCTCCCGCTCTTCCGGGAGACGGTCTGGGTGAGGGCCGCGGGAATTTCGACGGCCCTCATCCGGCGCCAACAGCCGGTCGAAAGACGGGCGTCTTCGACGCCCCACCGCGCCACCTTCTCCCTCGAGCGGAGGAAGGGAATCGCGCTCATCCGACTTCCCCGCCGCGCTCCTACTCCCTCGAGCGCGGTTGGGGATATCGATGTTGCCGGGATCGCGCAACCGCGCCGCCGCTCGCATCGTTGGACGGCCTCGTCCGGACTGACGATGAAACGGGCCTTCCGCGTTCGCGGACGAACGGGCTAACGGAGCGAAGCAACCCAGGGGCCGCGTGACGCTACCCCCAAGTTGCTTCGTCGCTTCGCTCCTGGTTGCGACGATCCCGCTCGATCGGAGGCCGCTGGTCGGAGCGAGCCAACGGTGGCGGAATAAAGGCGCCCTCCAAGCCTTTTCCAAGCTTCTCCAAAACTCGCGTGTTTCGCTCCAAGCTTTTCCAAAGAAATCTTTGGCGGTTTTGTGGGATTTCAAAGGGTTACAAGGCTTCCAAACGTCCTTTGACGCTTTCCAAATTTTTCCGCTTTGGCCGCCCCTTTTCGGCCGCATTTGGGACGCCGCCGGACCGCATTTGGCCGCCTCGCTTCGAGCGCGGTCCGCCGTATTTCACGATGCAGTTCGGTAGAGATGCGTTCATCGCGGAGCCCCGATCCAGAGAGAGAGAATTTTCAACCTGACAGATAATCCGATTTCTGGGAAGAAATATCCATAATTTCTCCCGAGCCGGTTCCACACCAGCCTCCGGCCGGTCCCTTTGGATGAAACGGGCCTTCCGCTTTTCCGTGCGCTCAGGCCGCTTTCATTACTTCTCTTTTCCCGCACCAAGTTTATCTAGGAAAATCAACAGGATAACCGTTTGCTTCTCGTTTCGGAAGAGGGGCAAAACTTCGGGCGGGCGCGAAATTGTAGCCGCGCTCGCTGAGCGCGACTGTCGTAGAGCGGCCCATCTTCCGAGAGTCGACCAAGCTGAACCAACGCGGTCAGCGACCGCGTCTACAGCGGCGCCCGGAGTTTTGCCCCTCGTACTTTGTTTCTCGTTGGCGCAGCGAAGCAACCCAGGGGGCCGTGTAAACGGTTAGTCGCTGATTTCCATGTCATTTTCCGCCCTGACCGGCCTCGGAATTCCTTCACAAAAGGCGACATTCAAGGGCTGAACCGGGCGCGGCAGTCTTGCGGCGTGGTTGCAGGAAGCTGCGGCGCATCGGTTCTTCTGAACCGAAGCGGCAATGCCGTGAGATCCGCTTGACTGGCAGGCCCGACTCAAACAGCAATCGCCGCGCCGCTTCCACCCTCAGCCGCTCGACGGCGCGCCCCGGCGGAGGAAGGTGCGGAACTCGCAATGACGATTTGATCCAGCCTGGTCGGAAGATGTTCCCATCGGCCGCGGCGGATGTCCATGGATAGGCCACGGCGTAGAGGACGCCGTGGCGGAGGGTCGCGCCTGACCGAAGCCGCGGCTCAGGCCGCCGCGGCGGCCTTGGCTTCGGTCGGGACCGAGGCGATCGTCTTCAGGATTTGCGAGGAGATCTGGTAGGGGTCCCCTTGCGAGTTCGGGCGGCGATCCTCGAGATAGCCCTTGTAGCCATTGTTCACGAAGCTGTGGGGAACGCGGATGGACGCTCCGCGGTCGGCGACTCCGTAGGTGAAATCGCGAATCGCAGCCGTCTCGTGCTTCCCGGTCAGGCGCATGTGGTTGTCCGGTCCGTAGACCGCGATGTGCTCATCCCGGGTGGCCGAGAACGCGGACATCAGCTTCTCGAAGTACTCTTTTCCGCCCACCTCTCGCATATAAGAGGTCGAGAAGTTGCAATGCATGCCGGACCCGTTCCAGTCGGTGTCGCCGAGCGGCTTGCAATGGAATTCGATATCGACGCCATATTTTTCCGTCAGGCGCAGCATGAGATAGCGGGCCATCCACATTTCATCAGCGGCTTTCTTCGAGCCCTTGCCGAAAATCTGGAATTCCCACTGGCCCTTGGCCACCTCGGCATTGATGCCTTCATGGTTGATGCCCGCGTAGAGACATTGGTCGAGATGCTCCTCGACCATCTTGCGAGCGATCGGCCCGACGTTCTTGTAGCCAACCCCAGTGTAATACGGACCCTGCGGCGCGGGATAGCCCGACTCGGGAAACCCGAGCGGCCGACCGTCCTTGTAGAAGAAATACTCCTGCTCGTATCCGAACCACGCCCCGGGATCGTCGAGAATGGTTGCGCGCTTGTTCGAAGGGTGCGGGGTCTTGCCGTCCGGCATCATGACTTCGCACATGACGAGGACGCCATTCTTGCGCTCGCTGTCCGGATACGTGGCCACCGGTTTGAGCAAGCAGTCCGAGCTGTGGCCTTCGGCTTGCATCGTCGAGCTGCCGTCAAATCCCCACATCGGCAGTTGTTCGACCGCTGGAAACGCGTCGTATTCCTTGATCTGCGTCTTACCGCGCAGATTCGGGATCGGCTTATAGCCGTCCAGCCATATGTACTCCAGTTTATACTTCGTCATTGCGATCTCTCATCCGTTAACGATGCGAAGTTCGAGGAAACCGTAGAAGTTCGTCGGGCAGCCGAGCGTCGACTCGGCCGCCCGCGACGGCCGCCCTCGAAGCATTTTGTATGCCAAGCGATGCGGTCCACCCCCTCCGGTCCCAGAGGGCTCAGCGCGCCTCGAGAGGCGCTTCTCGGCTCGAACTCCCCGATTCGCGCGGCCATTTTTTGGCTCGGCGGTTCGATTCGTTGAACCGGAGACAAGTCTCGCGAACAAAGACAAGCATCGCGCAAGGATCGCCCGTGAGAGTGACCGCGTTCGAACGTTTGGCGGCGCGATCGCCAAACCCGCATTTGCCCGGCAAAATCTCTACTCGCTGAGCGAACCAACAGAGGCGGCCAAGCATTATGTCAGTGAAAATGCCGCGCAAACGAGCAAAAGCAAATATGCCTATAATGTAAGCATTCGTGATTTTTTATCGTGCAGATAGCGCAAGAGGCGTGCAAACGTGATAAGAGTCGTGCACCGGGGCGCTCTCGCGCCCAAAAATCGAGGAGAAAAGTGCTGTGACGACGAATTTTGGTCGCGAATCCGCGAAAATCTACCAGTTTCCCGTTCGGAGGCCTCCGAATGCAGACGCGCGTCGGCAAAGGTCAAAACCCGCCGCTGATCTCAACTCTACTCAATTGTCTGAAGTCGAATTCGGAAGCGGTTGGTATCACGACGCTGCAATTCGCGACGCCGAACGAAATCGCACGATTTAGTTTTTTGGCTCTAGCGATCTTGCCGTGTAGACAATATTTAGCGACGCCTCCAGAGCGATAGAGGTTCGGCGCGAAGGCAAGTCGACCCTATCGCGACGACTCGGTGCATATTGCGTCAGATCGGACGCCTCATACGCAAGAGCATTCGCGCTGGTGCTTTATAGGCCCGATGGTCAGACTGGAGTCGGCGTCACGCGCCGAATATCGACCAGCCCATTCTCTTGGTCAGCGCCTCGAGCGCAATTCGGCCGAGATGGGAATTTCCCGAAGCGTCGAGGCCCGGCGACCAGACCGCGATCGAGGCCTTGCCGGGCGCGATCGCCAGAATCCCGCCGCCGACGCCGCTCTTGCCCGGCAGGCCGACCCGATAGGCAAACTCCCCGGAGCCATCATAATGGCCGCAAGTGAGCATCACCGCGTTGATGCGCCGCGCCCGCTCCGGCGAGACGACCGACAGACCCGTGGATGGATTGCGGCCGAGATGTGCGAGGAAGCGACCGGCCAGGGCGAGCTGCCGGCAGGACATGGCGATCGCGCAGTGATGGAAATACACGCCGAGGACGAAATCCACGGGGTTGTCGAGCATGCCGAACGATTTCATGTAATTGGCGAGAGCGATGTTGCGAAACCCCGTCCGCTGCTCCGAGGCCGCGACCGCCTTGTCGATCGCGACGGACGAATCATCGCTGAGAAACCTGAGGAAGCGAAGGATTTCGCCGAGCGCCTCGCGGGGTTGATGACCCGAAAGAATCAGATCGGTGACCGCGATGGCGCCGGCGTTGATGAATGGATTGCGCGGTCTGCCGCGTTCGTGTTCGAGTTGAACGATCGAATTGAAGGGACTGCCCGACGGTTCGCGCCCGACGCGCCGCCACAAGCGGTCGCCGACCATCCCCAAAGCCAAGGTCAGCGTAAAAACCTTCGAGATGCTCTGAATCGAAAACGGCGTTTCGCTGTCGCCCGCCGCCGCGAGGTTTCCTTCGGCGTCGATTGCGGCGAGCCCGAAGGCCTTGGCGTCGACCCTGGCGAGTTCGGGAATATACGTCGCCACTTCGCCCCGATCCGGTCTCCGCCGCATTTCGTCGGCTATCTCCCTGACGACCACGTCGAGGTTGGGCAAGGCGGGCTCATGTCATCGCGGCTGCCGCCCCTTCCGCCGGGGACGTCGATTTGGCCGAGGAGGCGGGCTCGCAAAGCGTAGCAAAGAGCGGACCACAGACCCGCGCCGTCCCGCCCGGCGCGCCTGTAAGCCATCGCTCGATGCCATGCACACGTTCGGCCGTGAAAGGTCCGCGGCTACCGGCGAGCGCGCCGACTCCTTGATGTTTCAGCCCGGGCGGTCCGACTGCGAGATGCGACCCCGTCCAGCGCGCAAAGCGAGGTCGAGCCGATTGGACTCGCGAATTGGCGCCTGGGCTCAGAACCCCGCCTTGCGCTCTCAGCCCTCGCCTGGGAGTTCGTTCGTCACCACGTCGAACCGCATGAGATTGGAGTGGCCGAAAGCGGTCGAGATCGCTACGTCGGCGGCGTCGCGGCCGCGGCACATGACGATGCGGCCGATGCGCGGGTGGTTGTGGCGTGCATCCATCGTGAACCAACGCCCCTCGAGAAAGACCTCGAACCATGCGCTGAAGTCCATCGGATTGGGATCGACCGGCACGCCGATGTCGCCGAGATAGCCCGTGCAGTAGCGCGCCGGGATGTTCATGCAGCGACAAAGCGCGACGGCGAGATGGGCGAAATCGCGGCAGACGCCGACGCCTTCGCGCATCGCGTCGCTGGCGGTGCGGGTGGGGCGCGCCTCGGGGTAGCTGAAGCGGATCTGCGCATGGACGAAGTCGCAGATCGCCTGGGCGCGGCGCCAGCCGCCCGTTATCGTGTGGAACTTCGACCACGCGAAATCGGCGAGATTGTCGCTGTCGCAATAGCGGCTCGAAACCAGGTACAGCAGCACTTCGTCGGGAAGCCGGGCGATCGGCGTCAGCTCGGCATCGGGGGGGATTTCGTCGGGCCGGCCGGAATCGTGAATGCGGAAGCGATTGTGAAAAGTAACGAGGCCGGCGGGAACCTCGACGCGCGTGACGCGATTGCCGTAATGATCGAGATAGGCGCGCATGGCGTAAGATGGGTCGGAATAGATGACGTCGGGCGAGCGCAGGTCGCCTACGCGCGTGGGATGGATGTTGAGCTGCAGCAGCATCGGTGTCTGCGCCGGGCACTGAAAAGTGATGTCGTAGCCTGCTTCGATCAGCATTTGACGACTCCCGGGTCGGCGTTGTCTCCCAGACTTCGAACCCCGACCGAGACGACCATTCCCTCTTCGTGCGCTCTGTCGCCATAATAGAAGCCGTGCAGGGGAATGGCTTGCCGCGCATCTCGCGCGACCGCAACGCGAATGAGGTCACGATTGCCGACAATCCCGTTGGTGGGATCGAATTCCACCCATCCGGAGCCGGGTAGATAGACTTGGCACCAAGCATGCGTCGCGCCGCCGCCCTGATACGTCTCTTCCGTGTCGCGCTCGGGCACGTAGAGGTAGCCGGAGACGAAACGGGCGGCGAGGCCGAGCGCGCGCGCCGCCTCCATCATCAAAGTGGCGAAATCGCGGCAGGATCCGCGACCGGAGGCCAAGGTCTGAAGTGGGCTCTGCGTTCCACGGGCCGAGCGGCGCTCATACAGAAGCCCCTCCTTGATCGCGTAGGTCAAAGTCATCAGCAGTGTTCCGGTTTCCGTCGGACGTCCAATATGCAAGAAACGGCGCACCCAACGATCGATCTCGCCATCGGGGTCGGGGTAATGGCGTTCGATCGAGCGAGCGAGGTCGGGCATTTCCTCCGGGTCGTAGGAAAAAGGGTAATGCCGCGCTCGATCCTCGAGCATGAACTCGGGTTCTTCGGACGGGATATGTTCCAGCGTGATGTCGCTCTCGACCCGGAGGCGTCGGGTCTCCCCCCTGAAGTCGGCGATGGCGACGGAATTGTCGAAGACGTCGTGAATCCATCTGAGACGATGGGGCTCGGGTTCAATTTCGAGCCTGGCATCGAGAAGCCGCTGATCCTGGCTGCCGCGCGGGCGCAACATCATCCGGTGCTCTCCCAGCCGAACGGGCGCGACATAGGAGTAGGTCGTCACATGATTGACCGACAGTATCGTCATTCGCTCTCGATGCGCTCCGCGCCGGCGGCGCGCGCAGTCCGCGAACGCGTGATCGCGCGCGCCGTCGGCGGGTCTCGAAACCTTTGTCGAGACTCGACGCATCTTCGCCCGTCCTGTCGCCGCGGACAAGGGGACCGTTTCGGTCAAGCGCGCCGAAGAGAGCCGTTCCGATGCTGCAACCGCTTGCGGACCTGATCGGCGGGAAGCACGGGATTTTCCGCCCCGTCGACGATCCAGACGATGTCGCCTGCCGCCGACAACCTTTTCTCGGCTTCGTGTAGCGCGTCGTCGACGCTCTTGTAGGCGTGAGGATAGTAGACTGTCGGTCCGTTCGCTGCCCGACCCCTGAGATAGAACGTCTCCGCCATTCCTTCCTCCCCGGCTTCGAGACTCCGCTCGCGCGAGTCTTGTATTGTAGCTCTACGGGAAATCCCTAGGATAGATTCGGAATCTACTCAGCGATGGCGGGTCGGGAGCGAAGGTCGACCCTACCCCTCCGGCGGCGCCGTCGAACCCAGCCCGAGCGAGCGCTGCACCATTACCGAATCCGTCCAATGCC
>JBAQGU010001000.1:0-12116 GCA_049287975.1 Roseiarcus sp. | reverse complement strand
TGCGCGCTCGGAGGCGCCGGGCCGGCGGACGCAGCGCCGCGCGCCGGCTGGACGAGCGCGCGAGCGAGAAATTCGCGCTCGGCGGTTGCGGAATCGGCGGCGGCCACGATATCGGCTAGCGGCAGCCCGCGCCGGGCTAAGGCCCAGCCCTGCAACGCCCGGCCCTCGATCCCGATGAACAGAGCGGCGAGTCCGTAGAGGACGAACCCTGCCCCCGGCCGCAGCACGCCGAACGCGATCGCGAACCCCACGAAAGCGGCGCCGAGAATCCAGGCGCCGAGCGCGAGCCATAGCCGTTTTGACAGCAGCCAGAGCGGCGCGAACACGAAGCCCCAAACCGCGAAACCGAGCCTGAGAACCTTCGCTCGGTCGAACGCCGCCGCCGGATTGCCGACGAGCGCGGGAGAATGAACCGCATAGATCGCCATGAGTGAACCTGTACGTCAGAGGGCGCCCTTCGTGGAGGGCACCCGGGCGGCCTGCCTGACATCGATAGCAAGCGCCGCGCCAAGCGCCCGCGCGACGCCCTTGAAGCAGGATTCGGCGATGTGATGGCTGTTGGCGCCATACAGCGTCTCGATGTGCAACGTCACGCCCCCGTTCATCGCCAGCGCCTGGAAGAACTCGCGCACCAGTTCGACGTCGAAGCTGCCGATCTTCGGCGTCGGGAACGCCGCCCGGAACACGAGGAACGGTCGGCCGGAGACGTCGATCGCGACGCGGGTCAGCGTCTCGTCCATCGGCAGCAGGCAGTCGGCCCAGCGGGCGACGCCGCGCTTGTCGCCGAGCGCCTGGCGCAAGGCTTGGCCGAGCGCGATGCCGACGTCCTCGACCGTATGGTGATCATCGATGTGGAGGTCGCCCTCGGCGCGAATGTTCATGTCGACCAGCGAATGGCGCGCCAATTGATCCAGCATATGGTCGAAGAAACCGACGCCGGTCGTGATTTTCGCCGCGCCAGAGCCGTCGAGGTCGACTTCGACCTCGATCGAAGTCTCGTTGGTCTTGCGCGATACGGCGCCCTTACGCATGGCTGGCCCTCGAATGCCCAAAGTTTGGGCGGAATGATAGCAAGCATAGCGCCGATTGGCCACCAGCGGCGCGAAGGTGGGTTGAGTACATCTCTTTGTCTATTGGAAAATCGGGGCCAGCCGCAGCAGGACTTCATCAACGATCTCGGGAGGCGCCTTTTCCAGCCTGCGCGCGCGGCGGGCGGCGAAATCGAGCGCGCGGGGCTGGTCGCAACGTACGATTCCCGATGTCTTCAAGCCACTCCCCGAAAGCGCTACCGCGAAGCCCGCGGCTCGCGCAAATCCGCCGCCGCTGGTGATCGGGACGACGATGGGAGCGTTCGTAACGCGATTGAAAGCGCAGGGCGAGACGACCAACACGGGCCGCGTACCCTTCTGTTCGTGCCCGAGCGCCGGATCGAGCGATACCAGATAGATATCGCCGCGCTCCATCAGACCAGCTCTGAGCCGACTGGTCCGTCTCCCAGCCAAACGCGATCCTCCTCGCTGCGCGGCGCCGAGGGATCGCACTGCGCGAGTAGTTCGTCGAGCGAATAGCGCCGTTTCGGCGCCGGCTCGATGATCAGGCGCCCGTCCTCGACGTCGATGCCCACCGTTGCGCCGGGGCCAAGGCCAAGCTGCTGGAGGATCGCAGGGGGCACCGTGAGCATTACCGAGCCGCCGACCTTGCGCAATTGAACCCTGAGCATTGGCAGCCTCGATCGAAGTTACATATAAATATAACGCGCGGCAGCTCGTCGCGCAAGATCAGATCGCAGATCAGATCGCAGCCGCAGATCGCAGCCGCTCGTCGCAGCACCCGCGCTTCGCGCAGGCCCGAATTCCTGCGCCGCCGGAGCCGCTCCCCCCACGACTCGCCGCGCGGCGCGGCGATCGCAGTTGACGAATTCGACGGCGGGGAAGCCGATGTGAAATTTCCGCATCGCAACGCCTTGAATCGCTAAAACCGCGAAAGAATCTCGGAAACGCTCTCCCCTGCTCGCTCTTGCGGGACGGCCGGGGCTGGGGGCCGTTCGGGGCGAGGTAAGAAGTTTCCCGGTTTCCGGAGGCGGCGCGCGCCTACCCCCTCCCCGCAATGACAGGAAGGGGGAAATTCCGCCTACACCCCCACCGGCTTGTCGGGATAGGAAAGCTGCTCGCGCGCGCGCCATTCATGCGTGACGTAGTTGAGGATCACCGAGCGGCGGACGCCTTCGATTCTGCGTTTCTCGAAACCGTGCCAGGTGTCCTCGCCGGGCACGAAGACCATCGCCGCGCCGCGCCTGAACGGCGAAACGCCGAAATGACGCTCGGGCGTTTCGTAGATGTCGGTGCCGAGCGTCTCGTGGCCCGGTCCCTCCGAGAGATAGATCAGGCAGGTGAATTTCTTCACGCCGAGATCGGTATGCGGCTGCAGCCAGAAACCATCGACGTCCTGTGCGTATTCGAGGCGCAGGAACGAATCGTCGATCGGCGCGTCGAAGGCGTCGTGGATCAGCCCTGCGATTCGCGTCGACTGCAGCGCCTCGGCGACGCCGCGCATCACCGGAAAGCGCGTGACCCCCCCGACGTCGAAATAGCTGCGCTGGTCGTTGTGCAGTTCGCGTTTGCCAGAAACGCCGTTCAGCACCGGCGGCGCGAACGGCAGATGCGCGAGTTCCTCGGCGACATCGGCCGGGAACACGTTCTCCAGCAGACAGTGCCGATAGGGCGCCTCGAACGTCCGGCGCGAGGCGACGGCCGCGACGAACGATTCGGCGACGCGCTCGGCGGCGGCGCTCAGGCTCTCGGACATGGCGTTTCCCGTATTGCTGGATTTCAGGTGATTCCGAGCGCGGCCAGATAGAGGTCGAGTATTTCCTCCTCCTCGCGCCGCTTGTCGCGATCCTGCTTGCGGATCGAGATGATCTTGCGCATGATCTTGACATCGAAGCCGTTGCCCTTGGCCTCGGCGTAGACGTCCTTGACGTCGTCGGCGAGCGCCTTCTTCTCTTCCTCGAGCCGCTCGATCCGTTCGATGAAGGCCCGCAAATGGCCGGCGTTGACTTCCTCGGAGCCGGTGACGACCGGGTCCTTCTTCGCGGCTTTGTCCATGAATCGTCTTCCGAGAGGGCGTCTTCGGCCCCAGCCATGGCCGCGCGCGCGGCTGGCGTCAAGCCGGCGTGGTATGAGGCGGTGGGCCGCGCAGGCCCCCGACCACGCGGCTGCCCCAGTTTTGCGGCTCGCGCGCCTCCAGAGGAACGATGAGCGGCCATGCGAGACGGGCGAGCCGGTCCGCCCAAGCCTCGGCGTCTTCCGGCGTCGCGATGAGGTCCTGCCGCACCTCGATCAGCGCGTTGGACAGCCCGCGGCTGGTCGCGATCGCGTCGATCGTGTCGCCGGCGAGCCCGCCGTCATAGGGTTCGTTGTCGCCGATCTCGTCGTCGGCGAGGTCCCCATCGCGCGCCAGCGCTTGCAGCAGCCCATGCGGCAGGCGCGGGTCTGCGTCCCACAGCACGCCGATCTTCCACGGACGTGCTGCGCCGCGCCATTGCGGAGTAAAGGAGTGCATCGAGAGAATCGCCGGCGGCGCTCCGGTCGCAAGCATCTGCTCGACCTTGGCCGCGACTGCGTCGCGATAAGGCGCCCAGAACAGGCGGCGCCGGCGCTCGACCTCGGCGGCGTCGATTCGCGCGTTGCCAGGAACGATCGCGCCGTCGGAAATGCGCATCACGAGCGTCGGGTCGTCGGCGCCCCGATTCGGGTCGATCAGCAGGCGCGAAAAGGTCGACAGCACGGCGGGCGCGTTCAGCCGGGTCGCGAGACGCCGCGTCAGCCAGGCCGCGCCGATATCGTAGGCGATATGGCGCTCCAGAGTTTCGCGCGGCAGACCCAGTGCGCCATAGCCGGGCGGAAAGGCGTTCGAGGCGTGGTCGCAAATGACCAGGACTCCAGCGTCGAGCGCGCCCTCCATTTGTTCCACGGGATTAAAGGCTTCTTGCGCCTTGGCGATTTCGAGTGCGAGGCGGGGCTCCATCGGCCCCCTTGCCGGTGGGTTGCGGCAAGAATATGGACGGCTGCGCAGCGTTGCCCGCCGTCATTGCGAGCGAAGCGAAGCAATCCAGCCGTCCGGCGAGCACGCGGCCCGATCGCTCGGCCGCGGCCCTTCATGCAAGCCATGCGGATAAGTGCAAGCGGCGCTGCTGGATTGCTTCGCTTCGCTCGCAAAGGCGGAAAGCGCCAGTGGAGGGACGGCGCCTCAGAGCACGGCCGCAAACGCTCGTGAAAAACCGTGCGCGTCGCCCGGCCAGCGCGCGGAGACGTACCGGCCGTCGACGACGCTGAACCCGTTTGGCCGCTCGGGCGTATCGCGGGCGATGCTCAGCGGGCCGTGTTGAAAGTCCTCGGGCCGGGCGAGCGCGGCGGTGACTTCGTCTTCGACCGTCGTCGGATAGGTCCGGTAATAGTCGCCGAGATAGACTCGGGTCAGGTTCCACGCCAGCAGCTCCTGGCTGCGCAGCAGCGCCGTCGTCTTCCGGCCATGGAGCACGGATTTGCCCGACGCCGCGATCGACCGCGCGGCCAGGACGACGCCGTGACAGATCGCGCCTACGGGACGGCCGCGCGCGAAGAATTCCGCTACGATTCGCTGTAGCGGCGCCGATTCGAGATAGGGCCGCATGCCCCTGGCGTGGCCGCCCGGCAGCAGCAGCGCGTCGAGCGAAGCCTGGTCGATGGCCTCATAGCGCAGCGGCGCCCGGAATTCCGCGCTCGCGATCATCGCGTCGTAGCCGCTTCGCCCGTTTCGATCGGCCTTGAGAAAGGGCGCCAGAAGGCCCAGACCCTCGCCAGTCACCATCCGGGGATCGGCGGCCCCCGGCTCGCCGTCGGGCGTGGCGAAGACGATGCGATGGCCGAGGCCGGTCAGCACGCGCCAGGGTACGCCGGTCTCGGTAGGGTCGAAGTCTCGATTCGGCAGCGGCATGAGGATCATGGCCATGGTTTCAGGGCTCCCTTGTCCAGCTTCGCCCTGTTGACGTCGTCGCCTCGGCGATTGAAGATCGATCTCGACACTGCTCAGAAAGCGCGACAATGAGCGATTTCGAATTGCCTGTCACACGCTACGCGCAGAGCGGCGACATCAACATCGCTTATCAAGTGATGGGGAACGGGCCTGTCGACATCATCATGGTTCCCGGCTTCATTTCGCATGTCGAGTTCATGCACGAAATGATTGGATACACGAGCTTTTTGCGCCATCTTTCGGCGTTCGCCCGCGTCGTCACGTTCGACAAGCGAGGCCAGGGCCTCTCCGATCGGGCCCACGGCATCGCTCCGCTCGAGCAACGGATGGACGACGTCCGCGCGATCATGGACGATATCGGCTCGCAACGGGCGATGCTCCTTGGATTCTCCGAGGGTTGCCCGATGAGCATCCTGTTCGCCGCCACCTACCCCGAGCGCGTCTCGCACATCGTCCTCTTCGGGGGTTTCGCCCGATTTGCCGACTATGCCGGCGACATCGAAGATAGAACCCGGCGGACTGTGGGGACTTGGGGGACGGGCGCGCGCATCAACGCCCTTATGCCGAGTCTGGCGGCCAACCCGGATTCGGTCGCGCTGTTCGCCAAATTCGAACGTCTCTCGGCCAGCCCGGGCGCCGTGAGAGCGGTGATCCAGATGAACGCGCTGATCGACGTCCGATCGATACTCCCCAGCGTGCGGGTCCCGACGCTCGTGCTCCATCGCCAGAACGACGCAAATGTTCCGGTCGAACGGGGGCGTGAGTTGGCGGAGCGAATTCCCGACGCCAAATATATCGAATATCCCGTCGCCGGTCACGCTTTCTGGTATGGCGACGTCGAACCGCTGCTAGGCGACATCGAGGAATTCGTGACCGGCGCGCGCGAGGGTTCCGCGACCGAACTCGAACGCGTTTTGGCGACGGTACTGTTCACCGACATAGTCGACTCGACGCGCACGGCCGCCGAAGCGGGTGACCACACCTGGCGGCGCCTGCTGGACAGCCATGATCAATTGGCCAAGCAGATGGTCGAGAAGCATCGGGGATCCCTGATCAAGTCAACCGGCGACGGCGTTCTTGCGACGTTCGACGGGCCCGGGCGCGCGGTGCGCTGCGCGCTGGCGTTCGGGGTGGCCGCCAAGCAGATCGGCCTGCCGCTGCGCTCCGGACTGCATACCGGCGAAATCGAGATCAGGGGCCGGGATATCGGCGGCATCGCCGTGCACGCCGCCGCGCGCGTCATGGCGCAGTCGCAGCCGGACGAAGTGCTGGTCTCGAGGGTCGTGACCGACCTCGTGGCGGGCGCCGGCCTCAAGTTCCGCGAACGCGGATTTCACGAACTCAAAGGCCTTCCCGGCCGCTGGGAGTTGTTCGCCGCGACAGCGTAAGCAAGGGCTCGCTCCTCGGTCCTGGCCGGGCGCGGCCGCCCTGAGGTACATGAAATTTTTGATTCGGAAACCATTGCAACCCATTGAAATTATGCGACAACTGCCATTATTTCACTCGTTTCATGTGTAAATAATGGCTTGATTTGGACAGAAAAAGGCGCCTAACGCTTTGAAATCGCTCGATGCAAAACCGAAATCGTCACACTTGCGTTCCGCCTCCGAACCTCGCGGCAAATATATCGCTCACCAGCGCGCCCGTCTTCCTGACCGCCATGCCGCAGGAGGCCCCGGACTTGGCGCTTCGCGGTAGGGATCGCGCCGCTTGCTCGCTTGCGCGGTTGACAGCGGACCCTCTCCGACGAATATGGCGCGGCATTCGGCGGCGCGGGTGACCATGGGTTGGAGATTGGGTTCGTGTTGGCTCGGGCTCGCGATTTTCTTCGCGACGCCCGCGCAGGCGGATTTTCGCATGTGCAACCTGACCGGCAACCGGGTCAGCATCGCGCTCGCCTATACCGACGGGCAGCAATGGGTCAGCGAGGGCTGGTGGAACCTGAAGCCGACGGATTGCGACATCCTGCTGCGAGGCGCTCTGGCGGCGCAGTTTTATTACGTCTATGCCATGGACGAACGCGGCGGCGAATGGAAGGGCAAGGCGTTCATGTGCACCATCGATCGCGAATTCAAGATCGAGGGCCGCCAGGACTGCTATGTTCGCGGCTATGAGCGGACGGGTTTCTTCGAGGTCGACACCGGCAAGGACGCCAAGAACTGGACGGTGCAGCTGACCGATCCCGGAAACCCTTGAGGCGCGGGCCTCGAACCGAATTCGCCGCGAGATCGATTATTACGGTTCTCCGTTGACCATCGCGTCATGGCTGGCCCGGCGAATGCCAAGCATTGGCAGTCGCGAAGCAACCCAGGGCCGGCGGCTGCGGCTTGGTCTGGAGGGCTTCGCTGTCGCCGGCTGTTCCGTCCGATTCACTTTGAGCCCGGCATCGCGTACAAGTCGTCGCCCTCACGGGCGCAACCAGGAGAACGCGCGTGTCCCGACGTCGCCGCCGCATCAAGATCATCGCCACGCTCGGCCCCGCCTCTGCCGATCGCCCTACCCTCGCCAAGCTGTTCGAGGCTGGCGCCGACGTCTTCCGAATCAACATGAGCCACGCCACGCACGACGGCATGCGCGAGCGCATCGCCATGATTCGCTCGCTCGAGGAGGAAGTCGGCCGCCCGATCGGCATTCTCGTCGATTTGCAGGGGCCGAAATTACGCGTCGGCGAATTCCTGACCGGCTGGGAAAGCCTCCGCCGCAATGACACGTTCACGCTCGACTCGGACCCGACGCCCGGCGATTCCTCACGCGTCTATCTCCCGCATCCCGAAATCCTCGCTTCCCTGCAACCCGGCCACCGCGTGCTGATCGACGACGGCAAGGTTTTGCTGCGGGTCGCCGAGGTCTCGCCCGGCCGCGCCGAATGCATAGTGGAAGTCGCGGGAAAGATTTCCAACAAGAAGGGCGTCAGCCTGCCCGACACGACGCTGCCGACGTCCGCGATGACGCCCAAGGATCGCGCCGATCTCGACGCGGCGCTGGAAGAGAGCATCGACTGGATTGCGCTGTCCTTCGTGCAACGGCCCGAGGACGTGGTCGAGGTCAAGCGCATCGCCGGCAATCGCGCGGCGGTGATGGCCAAGATCGAGAAGCCGCAGGCGATCGCCCGCCTCGAGGACATTCTCGCCGTTTCCGACGCGCTGATGGTCGCGCGCGGCGACCTCGGCGTGGAAATGCCGCTCGAGCGCGTGCCCGGCCTGCAAAAGAGCATCACGCGCATGGCGCGCCGCGTCGGCAAGCCGGTCGTGGTCGCGACGCAGATGCTGGAATCGATGATCACGACCCCCGTGCCGACCCGCGCCGAAGTCTCCGACGTCGCGACGGCGGTGTTCGAGGGCGCCGACGCGATCATGCTCTCGGCGGAAAGCGCCTCGGGCCAGTTTCCGCGCGAGGCGGTGGCGACGATGAACCGCATCGCCGAAACCGTCGAATCCGAGCCGATCTATCCCAGCATCATCGACGCCCAGCGCGCGACGCCCGAGGCCACCGGCGCGGACGCGATCGCCGGGGCGACGCGCGACGTCGCCGACATCCTGGGGGCGAAGGTCATCTGCGCCTGGACCACGTCGGGTTCGACCGGCCTTCGCATCGCGCGCGAGCGCCCGCGCTCGTCGATCCTCGCGCTGACGCCTATCGCCGAGGTCGCGCGCCGTCTCGCGGTCGTCTGGGGCGTCCATGCGGTCGTCACCGACGATGCCCGCGACGAGCGCGACATGACCGACCGCGCCTGCCGCCACGCCTATATTGACGGCTTCGTCGGCGTGGGCGAGCGGGTCATCGTGGTCGCCGGCGTGCCGTTTGGAACCCCGGGGAGGACGAACAATCTGCGGATCGCGGTGGTGGGGCCGGACGGCGGAGCCGGCTGAGGGCCGCCTCTCCCGCTCTTGCGGGAGAAGGCCGCGGTGAGGGCGTGATCGGTACCTCATCCGGCCCTTCGGGCCACCTTCTCCCGCAAGAGCGCGAGAAGGGCTCACCCGGCCGAAGAAACCGCCGCGTGCGTCGGCGCCATCGAAGCCTCGCGCGCACGCCGATCCACCTGCAGTATGATCTCGACCACGCTCTCCGGCGCGCCGTGATGGGGCGAATGGCCTACGCCCTCGAGCACCTTCAGCGTGGCGCCGGGAATATCGCGCACGCACCCCTTCGCGTGGATGCCCGGATGGACGATGCGGTCGCGATCCCCTGTGACGACAGCGGTCGGCGCGCGAATCGTCCGGTAGCGTTGGGACAGGACGGCTACGTGGGCCTCGATGTCGACGACGTCCTCGGCGTTGTATTTGAAATGCCACGGGCGCAGCATCAAACGCAGGCGCGTCCGTTCGATATAGTCGGGGGGCGCGGGGCACGGGTCAAATACCGGGCGCAGCCCGCCGGACAAGGTCAGGAGGCCGGCGGGAACGACGACCAGCCAGCGAAACAACGGACCGATGCGTCGCGACGCCGCGACCGTATAATACCAGAGGACGCCGCCGACCCAGGGATGGCTCACCGGCGCGAGCAAAACGAGACCGCGTACGAACCCCGGCGCGTTCAGCGCCATCGCCAATCCGAGGACTCCGGCTAGCGAATGCGCGACGACGATGGCGCGATCGACGCCGCGGCGTGCGAGGGCCGCCCGAATCCATTCAGCCTGCCGCTCCGGCGAAGACGCCGCGCGGCCTCCCAGCCGCGCGCTCCAGCCATGGCCCGGACGATCGACGCTGAAGACCCGGAATCCCCGTGCGCTCAAACGGTCGGCGAGCGCGACATGCAAGTCGGCGAAATTGCCCGAAGCGCCATGGACGAGCAGCACGGCGCCGCGCTCGATGTCCTCGGGCGCCGTTTCGACGACATGGATCGAACCGGGGCCGACGTCGACGAGGGCGCCGACAGGGGGATAGCGCACCTCGATTCGCCGGGAATACGCGTAAGTAAACAACGCGGGCCCGGCGATTCCCGTCGCCGCCAGGACCGCGATTACGCCGATCATGAGCCTAAACCGACCCCCGCGCTTACAAAGTCTGCCCCGCTACAGCCGCCTTCAGTCGCTTGACGGCGTCCTTCATCGGGCCGTAGTTCGGCGCGATATCGAGCCCACGCTGGTAGACGCGCAACGCCTCCTCGCGCTGGCCCGCCTCTTCGAGGATCGCGCCCAGGCCCGAGAGCGCCCCCAAGTGGCGCGGCTCAAGCTTCAAGGTCTCCGCGATATCCGCCATCGAACCCTTCGAATCGCCGGCGAGCCAACGCACCGTCGCGCGCTTGTTCCAGCCTTCCGCCCAGTCGGGCTGCAAGTCGACGATCGCGTCGAGCACCTCGAGGGCGAGCGGATAGCTTTTTCCCTGCATCGCCTGCAACGCGCGTGACATCAAGAGGTCGCTCGTGTCCGACCCCGACTCGAGCCAAAGCCGATCGAGGGCGGAAACGATGCCGGCCGCCTCATCGGAATCCTGGGTGCGTGCGAGGCGGTCGAAGAGTTGGGCGGCGGTTTCCGCAGGGGTTTTGGCCTCCGGTTCGGCCGGGGTTTTGGCCTGGGTCTGGCCGGTGGCGTCCGGCGGCCGCGCGTCATCCGCGCGTACGGGAGCGGAGGCGGCCAGCACAACAGCGAGAGCAAGACAGATTTTGTGTATCATGCGCGCAAGTCTACGCCGCCGCGCCTGGACGGTCAAAATGAAAAGATGTTGAAGGCCGAAACGGCGCTCACGAGGCGCCGCGGGTGCGCGTCAGCCCTGGCGGGCCTTGAATCGCTTCTGCGTCTTGTTGATGATGTAGACGCGGCCCTTGCGACGCACGAGGCGATTGTCGCGATGGCGATTGCGCAGGGACTTGAGGGAATTGCGAACTTTCATGGCTGCACCCGAGTATTTGACGCTGCGGGCGAAACCCACGGTCGACGTTCGGGCGCTGCTATGCCCGAATCGAGCCCGCCGATCAAGGGGCGATTCCCTTCTCCCACTCTTGCGGGAGAAGGGTGGCGCCATAGGGTGTCGAAAGACGCCCGTCTTCGACGGGCTATGCCGCGGGATGAGGGTCGTCGTAATTCCCCGCGCCCTCACCCCAACCCTCTGCCGCAAGACCGGGAGAGGGGGCCTTCGGTTCGCCAGCGTCGTAAATCCGGCGAGAATGGCTATTATAGCTGTCAAGCGTCATTGCCTTGGATCAATAAAGCCAATTGAACAGATTCCGGCGCGCACGCCGCGCCGCGGGCAAACGGCGTAAACCTGAGGAGACGCAAATGGCCTATAAGGATATCCTCATCTATCTCGATCCTTCGCCCGGAGCGGAAGATCGGCTTCGTTTTGCCGCGGGACTCGCCCAAACGCATATGGCGCGGCTGATCGGCGTCGATGCGAGTTCGAACGAGGCCTTCCTGGGCGCCTCGGCCGAACGTGCGATCCAAATCGGCGACAGGTTCGCCGAGGCCACGCGGGCAGCGGGCATCGTAGGTCACCTGGTCGCGGCCGACGACCCCAAGAGCGACCATTTCCCCGATTATTCCCACTGCGTGAATCTCGCCATCGCGCCTCGGCCCGAGGGCGACGCAAAGAAATTGGTCCGTTCGTTCGTCCCGGATCAGTTGGTCATGAATTCAGGCGGTCCCGTGCTGATTCTGCCGCAGTATTGGAATTTCGGGCCCGTCGGGCAGAACATCGTCATCGCCTGGAACGCCAGTCGCGAAGCGACGCGCGCGGTTCACGATTCGATGCCGCTGCTGAAAAAGGCCCGCAAGGTCACGCTATTTGCTTTTTCGTCGGCGCGTAGCGGGCTGAGGGCTTCGACCGATCTGCTGCTCGAGCACTTGGGTCGTCACGACGTCACGGCGCACGTCTCCGACTGGACCAACACCGGCGACATCAGCGCCGTCGAGGCGCTCTTCGCGGATCTCGACACCCAGGACGCCGACCTCATCGTGGCGGGCGCGTTCGGCCACTCGCGCGTATTCGAGGCGCTGTTCGGCGGCGTCACCCTCGAGCTGCTGCGCCAACCCTCGCTGCCGTTGCTGTTGTCGCATTAGGCGCTGCGCTGGTCCTCTCCTCTCCCCGTTCTTGGGGAGAGGACAAGGTGTCACAGCGTCCGCGCGATCAAGACCTTCATGATTTCGTTGGCGCCGCCGTAGATGCGTT
>JBAQGU010000999.1:0-3579 GCA_049287975.1 Roseiarcus sp. | reverse complement strand
GTCGGGGAGCCCCATGGCAAGCATCTGCATCGCGGCGCGACAAGCCAGGACGTGATCGATGCCAGCCTGACGATGCGGTTGAAATCGGTTTGCGATCTCTTGGATCGGCGGCTCGCCTCGCTGATCGAGACGCTCCGGGAGCTCGACCGCCGCGACGGCGCCGTCCTTCTGATGGGACACACGCGGATGCAGCGCGCACTGCCTATCGCCGCACACAACAAGCTGCGCGCGTGGCGCGAGCCGCTGGAGCGGCATCGCGTGCGTCTAGACGAGTTGAAGCCGCGCCTGCTCGTCGTGCAATTCGGCGGCCCGGTCGGAACGCGCGCTGATCTCGACGGAAAGGGCGACGCGCTGGCCGCCGAACTCGCTCGTCGGCTCGGCCTCGGCGACGCCCCTTGTTGGCACGTCGAGCGCGATCGCATCGGCGAATTCGCGAGCTGGCTCAGCCTCGTCGCCGGCTCGCTCGGCAAGATCTGCCAGGACGCGGCGCTGATGGCGCAGAACGAAGTCGGCGAACTTCGCCTGGCGGGCGGCGGCGGCTCGTCGGCGATGCCGCACAAGTCGAATCCGGTGCTCGCCGAGGTCCTCGTGACGCTCGCGCGGTTCAGCGCCGGCCTCGCCGGAACCCTACATCAGGGGCTCGTGGCCGAAAACGAGCGCTCCGGCGCCGCGTGGACGCTGGAATGGCTGACCCTGCCCCCGCTCGTCGCCGCGACCGCGACCGGACTGCGTCACGCAGCGACGATGTGCCAGGGCTTGCAATTCGTCTCAGCCCCCGATTTGATGAAACTCTAACCAAGCGCCGCGAACTCGGGATCGAGGTTGCGCGTTGTACCCCTTGCCGGCTGGCGATGAGGGAGTATAGCTCCTTCTGCTCAGGGCCGGCCCTCGCGCGGCGCTCACTTCGGAAGATGCATGTTGCACGATCCTTCGCAGGTCGCCCCTGCTCCGGCACCCGCCGGAAGTGCACGCGACACGGCGAGCGCGCATAAAGGCGGCAACTTCCTGGTTTTGGCCTTGGGTTCGGTCGGCGTCGTGTTCGGCGACATCGGCACCAGCCCGCTCTATGCGCTCCAGACGGCCATGGGTCAGTTCAAGTCGGGCCTCGCGCCGCATGAGGTCATCGGGATCGTCTCTTTGATCATCTGGGCGCTGCTGATCGTCGTGACCGCGAAATACGTCCTGTTTCTGATGATGGCGGACAACAAGGGCGAAGGCGGCATCCTGTCGCTGATGGCGCTCGCTCGGATCGCGGTCGGGCAACGGACGACGCTCATCTTTCTCTTAGGGGTGGCAGGTTCGTCGCTATTTTCCGGCGACGCGATCATCACGCCCGCGATATCGGTGCTCTCGGCGCTGGAGGGGCTCAAGCAGGTGGACGCCGAGCTCGCGCGCTTCGTCCTGCCCGCGACCGTCGTGATTCTCGTTCTGCTGTTCCTCGCGCAGAGTCGCGGCACGGCCGGCGTCGCGGCGTTTTTCGGACCGATCATGGTCGTGTTCTTCGCCGTCAACGCGGTCCTCGGCATCACCCACATTCCCGCGGCCTGGAGCATATTGCGCGCGCTGAGCCCGCTTCCGGGACTGGCTTTCCTGCTCCTCCACGGCCCGATCGGCTTCATCGTGCTCGGCAGCGTCTTCCTTGCCGTTACCGGCGCGGAGGCGCTCTATGCCGACATGGGGCATTTCGGCCGGCGGCCGATCCAGTTCGCCTGGCTGTTTCTAATCCTGCCGGCGCTGATCGCCAACTATCTCGGCCAGGGCGCGTTGATCCTTGTCGACCCCAAGGCGGTCGAAAATCCGTTCTATCTGTTGGCGCCCGGCTGGGCGCTCGTGCCGCTGATTCTGCTCTCGACGGCGGCGACGGTCATCGCCAGCCAGGCGGTCATCACGGGGGCCTATTCGCTCGTCAGCCAGGCGATCCAGCTCGGCCTGCTGCCGCGTTTCGAGATCATCCACACCTCCGATTCCCAGGAAGGCCAGATCTACATTCCGCGCATCAACCGGATCCTGCTGCTCGGCGTGCTCGCGCTGGTGTTGCTGTTCCGCTCTTCCGATGCGCTCGCCAACGCCTACGGCATCGCGGTTTCCGGGACGATGGTAACGACGACGGCGCTCGCGTTCTTCGTGGTCTGGAAGCTCTGGCGCTGGCCGCTGTGGGGCGCGCTGGCGCTGGTCTGCGGATTCCTGTCGATCGACGTCAGCTTCTTCATCGCCAATCTGTATAAGATATTCGATGGCGGATGGGTACCGTTGCTGCTCGGCTCGGCGACGTTCGTGGTGATGTGGACGTGGTCGCGCGGCAGCGCGATCCTCACGATCAAGACCCATCGCGATTCCATACCGATGCCTGACCTGATCAAGATGCTGGAGAAGTCGAAACCGGTGCGCGTTCCCGGCACCGCGGTGTTTCTGACCAGCGACCCCTCCGTGGCGCCGTCTTCCTTCATGCACAATCTCAAGCATAACAAGGTGCTGCACGAGCGCGTGGTGATGATGTGCGTCAAGACCGAGCCCAGCCCCCGCGTGGCGCCGGCCCAGCGCTATGAAATCCACGCTCTGTCGCCCGATTTCGTCACGGTGACCTTGCGCTTCGGCTATATGGAGTCCCCGCGCATTCCCACCGCCCTCGCCGCCCTGCGCAAGGTCGGCGTCAAGTTCGACATCATGACGACGTCGTTCTTCCTCGGCCGGCGCACGCTGAAGCCCGCGCAAAATTCTGGCATGCCGAAATGGCAGGACCATCTCTTCATCGCGCTTGCCAAGCAGGCCGCCAACGCTCCCGACTTCTTCCACATCCCGTCCGATCGCGTGGTCGAACTGGGCGCGCAGATGAAAGTTTGACGCGCGGAATCGCCTCGCCGTCGCTGGCGCGCGCTACCCGCGCCGACTCGAGCCTCGCGAACGCGAGGGCGCCCCGCGGCGCGCCTTCCCTAACCACGAGACCGAGCGTATAGGAACCGCCCAATTTACCAATGTGGGGCGAGGCATGGCGGGTCATAGTCAATTCAAGAACATCATGCACAAGAAGGGCAAGCAGGATGCGATCCGCTCCAAGCTCTTCTCGAAACTGGCGCGCGAAATAACCGTCGCGGCGAAGATGGGCCTGCCCGACATGGCGATGAACGCGCGCCTTCGCTCGGCCGTCCTGGCCGCCCGCGCGGAAAACATGCCCAAGGACAATATCGAGCGCGCCATCAAGAAGGCCGCCGGCGCCGACGGCGAGAGTTACGACGAAGTTCGCTACGAGGGTTATGCGCCGGGCGGGGTCGCCGTCATCGTCGAGGCGCTGACCGACAACCGCAACCGCACTGCCGGGGAAGTGCGCTCATATTTCAGTAAGGCGGGCGGCGCGCTGGCGGAAACCGGCGCCGTCTCGTTCATGTTCGATCGCGTTGGCCTGATCGTATTCGATCGAAAGGTCGCCACCGACGACGCGATGCTCGAGGCGGCGATCGACGCCGGCGCCGACGACGTCGTCTCCGGACCTGAGGAGCACGAAGTGATCACTTCGGTCGAGTCGCTGCGCGAGGCGCAGAAGGCGTTGGAGGCCAACTTTGGCGAGCCTCGCAAGGCCGCGCT
>JBAQGU010000998.1:0-18831 GCA_049287975.1 Roseiarcus sp. | reverse complement strand
CGTCGACAATCGGCGGGATGAATGAGCATCTGCCTGAATCGATCGAAACAACGCTGGCGCGGCCCAAGCCGCGCCAGCGCTGATGTATTTTCCGCTGTCCTGGTTTTATTTGAGGACGCCGCTGATTTCGGCGAACTCGCTGCTGAGTTTGGTGCCCAGGTTGGTCAAAACCGTGACGAGCGCGACTGCGATCAACGAAGCGATCAGCGCGTATTCGATAGCGGTGGCGCCCGACTCGTTGCTGACGAACGCCTCGAGGGATTTGATCATTTTTTGCTCCTGCTCCAAAAGTGGTCATCCATACGGCCCTGTATTGTCCGCCGTCTGGATTGGGGACAGATTACCGGCCCTCCCGTTTCCCCGAAGTTAATTCGATCTGGAGAAGCCCGGCGATTCGAGGAGGCATTTCTACTTGGTTAAACAGCGCCTAATTATGGTCTTCAACGCGCCGACATGTTTCTACGTCAGTCATCAAAGACGCCAGCACAGATCGAAAGTCTTGCGGCGGTCAGCTCAGGCACGACGATGCTGAATTGAATAAAGTCCGACATCGATCATGCCGGATCGGAAGCCGGCCTCCCAGTAACAGAGGTAGTATTCCCAAAGCCGACTGAACGGCGCGTCGAAGCCGAGCCGTTCGACCTTCGGCCACTTCTCGAGGAAATGCCTTCGCCACTCCCGCAACGTCAACGCACAGCCCTCGCCGAAATTCTCCGCTGCGACGATCTTCAGATCCGCTCTTTCGCGTCGCGTAAGAAGTCTTCGAAGGCAAAAATCCGCCGGGAAATACGAAACGCTGGATGAGGCCCGGAAGCCGGCCGATTCGCTCGACGCGGTCGCCGGTCGGCAATTCGACGACGATCCTTCCCGCCTCGATAGGACAAGGAATTTCCTGACGACGGAGCGCCCACTCGAAACAACTTTGGCGAAGCCATGTCTGGAACTCGCTCGATGATTTCGACGGCTGCCCTTGCTCAGAAAGACGCGCCCTACCATCCAATCCAACCGAATTCCGGCGCTGGGCGAGGATCGAAACAAAGCGGGCCATTTCGACGGGGCCAGCCATGGGTTCAGGATGGAATCACGTCGAGCCAATGCCGACCATCGCGGCTTTCGACCTCGATCAACCACAGATCGGGATCGTTTCGCAGTTCGCGGGCGATGCGCGCCTCGGCGACCGCTGGCTCGATCCAGTCGGCTTCATGAGCACGCAACCATCTGCGCTCGCGATAGAGCGCGTCGTTCGTCGGGCCGGGCGCAAAAATCGCGACTCGTCCATCGAGTCGATCCACCAAGACGTAAACCGCGCCAGCCTCCGCGGCTCCGCGCCGCCGAAGCACCGCGTAGGCGCCTTCCACCGCCACGCGACGCAGATACGCGGCGACCCAGATGTCGGAGCGTAGGCGCGTCGGGCTCAGCGTGAGGCCGAAGAAGTTGCGGCCGCGTTGAGAAGCTTGACGAGACGCGGGGTGACTTCGGTCGAGATGGGCAAGCCGCGCGCCTTTTCGAAGTCCCGTAGCGCCGCCGCGGTATCGGCGCCCGGGGCGCCGCCGGTCTTGATCGGATATCCAAGTTTGACGAGAGCGTTTTGCGCCGTCGCGATCAGCCGCTGCGAATCCTTGTTCCCGCCGGCGCGAATGATATCCGCTATCGGGTCGGCCGTTCGCGGCAGAGGGACGGATTCGTTCGCGGCGCCCAGTCCAGCCGGTCGTGGCGGCGGCGCCGGAGGGGCTGTTGGGGGAGGTTCGGACAGGGACGACGCCGGCTCGGGCGAGTTCTTGGCCGCCACCGGCGTGAAAGGCGGCCGCGACGCCGGCTCCGGCGAGTTTTTGGCCGCCACCGGCGCCATGGACGGACTCACGGTGAAGAACGGAGAAGGGTGGCGCGCGTGCTGAAGCGTGAGCGCATTGACGATGATTCCCGCCATCATCGCCGCCAGAGCCGCGACGGCCCAGCCTCGCGCCCGCGCCGGCAGCACCCGCCGCAACAACGCCAACGCGAGGAGGGCGCGCCTCCTGCTTGTCCCGCGCGCCGCCCTCGAAAGCACGGCGTCATGACGGACACGCGCCAGAGCCTCAGGCAATTTTCCGCTCCTCGGGCCCAAAGGCCGAATCGGAGCTGCCAAAGTGCGGGGCCTTACGGTCGGCGTACGCGCTGACCGACGCGAAGGTCTCCAGTCGTGGCGCGCCGCGCCCCGGCCCGGCGATCGATCGACAATCCAACGGGAGCCTCACGGTGACGCGCGTGCCGACCCCGGGCGAGCTTTCGAGCCAAAGCGCGCCTCCATGCAATCCGACCAGCCCGCGCACCAACGACAATCCCAAGCCCGACCCCTCGTAACTTCGATCGTAGTTGGAGCGCACTTGAAAAAATGGCTCCCCCAGGCGCGGGAGATCTTGGGCGGCGATGCCGATCCCCGTGTCCGAAACATGGATATGGATCATCGAATCGGCGACGTAGGCGCCAATGGCCACGCGGCCTTCCGGTGGAGTAAATTTGACTGCGTTCGACAGGAGGTTCAGCAATATCTGTCGGCAGGCCCGCTTATCGGCGACGAGTTCCACCAAGAAATCGGTTTCGGCGCGGACGAGGCCGACTTTTCCGTTTTCGGCCTTCAGCCGCAACATGTCGCAGCAGTCCTTGACCAAAGGCTCCAACTCGAACGGTTCGGCCAAAATTTCAAATTTTCCGGCCTCGATCTTGGACATATCGAGAACGAGATTGACCACCGAAAGAAGATGTTCGGCGGACGAATGAATAATACGCGCATATTCGATCCGCTTCGCGGGTTCGAGCGGCGTGAGTTTAGCGTCCCCGAGAATTTCCGAGAACCCGAGAATCGCGTTGAGCGGAGTGCGCAATTCGTGGCTCACGTTCGCCAACATCCTGTCCTTCAGCGAGATGGCGAGCGCCGTTTCGGCGCCCGCGGATTCAAGTCGCTGCCGGACTTCCGTGGCGACGGAAACCTCGCGCGTGACCGATAGGACGACCGCTTCGCGCTGTCTTCCCGCCTCGAGGGGTCGCGAGAGCCCGCGAAGGCGAATTTCCACCCACGTGAAGACCGACTCGTCAAATCCGGCAGCGGATCTCTGGAAGGCGCCCGATCTCAAACGCAAAGTCGCCGAGGCCGTCATACCGTCCTCCGCCGCGGAAGCGAGGGCGCGAAAAAACTGGGGTCGGTCCGTGACATGAATTCGACGGTAGAAGCCTGTTCCCAGAAGATTGTTCGCGTCGATCTGAAAATGCCGTCGATCCTCGCAGCCGACCGACAGAACCCGCCCGCTGGAGTCGTGTTCCATGATCAGATCGCCGACCGCTTCGCAAAGCCCCTGAAAATGATCGGAGCTCCCGAATTGGACGCCCCCTCGGCCGGTCGGCTTCCCGGACCGACGGTCGATCATGAGCGGCGCGCGGTCTCGCGCCCGCGGGCGGAGCAATTCCGCGAGGCGGCGCCAGCTTCGTTTGATCAGGAACACCGAACAAAAACTCCACGCGCCGAGTCGATTCGACCTCGGAGACAATCCCAGCTCAGCCTTAAATTCACCCTAAGAAGAGATCGCGGCGGCTCCTCTGGCAGCGACCGGGGCTCGAATACGTGAGCGTTGCGTCACGCTATGGTTGATACTTCGTAGTGAGGACGCACACTCTTCCGGTTAATGCAAGGTGAACTCCTTCGCTCGAATAAGCGGCAATTTTACGACGTCGTCTTCAGGCGAACGGCATAATGTAGCCGCCGAACGCGTCGCTACTTCGTTGCGACCAGCCAGGCGAGATCCTTCGATGGGCTTCATCGTCAAATCGGCCTTTTGGCTCGGCATCGTCTTTTCCGTGATGCCGCTCGGACAACTTTCGATATCGGACCCGGCATCCGGCATCAGCGCCTTCGTCTGCAGTCCCGCCGGCGCCGCCTGGGCGGAACGCTTCGCGTCGAAGGAAGTTTCCTACGAACTCGGCGCAGCGGGATGCCTCGCCCTCGCCGCGCCGCGGGTCGACGGCGCATCGACGCCCGGCGATCGCGCAACCTCGGACGCGAAGACCCCGCCTTCCGGCAGATCATCCGCCCAATCGCTCACGGACGCGGACAGACAGCCTCCATGGATAGGGTCAGCGCCTCCTTCGCCGACTCGAGGCTGGCCGGCGACGCATCTATCGGGTTATAAGCATGTCGCAAACACTCACCCCGAGCGCCATACTGTCGACGATTGAAACGATCCGCGAAGACTTCGCTTTTCTGGACGATTGGGAAGATCGCTACCGCTATGTGATCGAACTCGGTCGCTCGCTGGAACCTTTGCCCGAAGGCGCGCACAACGACGCCAACAAGGTTCGAGGCTGCGTGAGCCAGGTTTGGATCGAGCGCGAGCCGCGAGCGAACCAGGATGGCCGGACGATCCTCCATTTTCGTGGCGACAGCGATTCGCACCTCGTCCGCGGCTTGGTTGCGATCGCGTTCGCGCTGTACTCGGACCGCACAGCAAACGAAATCCTCGAGACGGACGCCATGTCGACGTTCCGCGAACTCGGACTCGAGCAGCATTTGACGCCGCAGCGTTCGAACGGCGTTCGATCGATGATCGAGCGGATTCGATCTGACGCTCGCGCGTCTGAATAGCCGACATCGTCAGCGCGGTTCTCCCCTCCCCGTTCTTACGGCGACGGCACGGCCAGCACGAGTCCCGCGGCGAGCCATCGTTTCATGCAATGACCTCCCTCTCGCCGCGCGAAAAGGAGCTCGATTTCCTCATCGCCAACGCGACCGCCTTTATACATTCACGCTCGCATGCTTGATCGCGTTGTAAACTGCGAAAGGCGTCGCAGGCATATCGATGTGATCGACCCGGTAGGCGCGCCAGAGCGCGTCCGCCACCGCGTTCATGACGGCGGGGGTCGAGGCGATGGAACCGGCTTCGCCCGCTCCCTTCAAGCCGAGCGGATTGGTGGTCGAGGGGACGTTCCGGGTCTCGAAATCGAATGACGGCAGATCGTCGGCGCGCGGCATGCAGTAGTCCATGAAGCTCGCCGTCACCAATTGTCCGTTCTCGTCGAATACGGCGCGCTCCATCAGAGCCTGCCCGACGCCTTGCGCAATGCCGCCATGGACCTGGCCCGCCAGCAGCAGCGGATTCAGCGTGAACCCGAAATCATCGACGATGGAGTAGCGAACGATCCGCGTGATCCCCGTCTCCGGATCGATTTCGATCTCGCAGGCATGGGTGCCATTCGGATAGGTCGCGGTCGGAGGTTCGAAGGACTCGGTCGCCATCAGTTTCGCGGGGATCGCCGCCGGCAGCGCGGCAATTTCCGCGTAGGAAAGCGAGCGGTCCGTGCCGGCGATACGAACCCGGCCGTCTGCGATTTCCAGATCGGCGACCGCAGCCTCGAGGGCATCGGCGGCCAGCTCCTTCAAGGAAGCCGCGAGCGTCTGCGAAGCGCGCGTCACCATGACCGCCCCGACGGGAATGGATCTCGACCCGCCGGTGCCATGACCCGTTTTGACACGGTCGGTGTCGCCCTGCACGACCTTGATTCGCTCCAAAGGCACATCGAGATATTGCGAAACCACCTGGGCATAAGCGGTTTCGTGCCCCTGGCCGTTCGACTGCGTTCCGATCAATAGCGTGAAATCACCGTTCTTCTCGAGTTCCACCGAGCCTTCTTCACCGGCCCCCCAAGCCGTGCATTCGATGTAACTGGAGATGCCGAATCCGCGTATGGCGCCGCGCTTCCGGGAATCCTCGAAACGGCGATCGAATCCGGCATAATCGGCTTTCGCCAGGCAAGCGCGCATCGCGCCTTCGAAATCGCCCACGTCGTAATCCCTGTTCGTGTGGGTGTGATAGGGCATTTGCGCGGGCTTGACGAAGTTGCGGGCGCGAATTTCATCCGCGCCGACCCCGACGGCGCGGGCGCAAACGTCGACCAGCCGCTCGAGCACGTAGGCGGCTTCCGGACGACCGGCGCCGCGATAGGCGTCGACCGGCATCGAGTGCGTGTAGATGCCGCGCACCCGAGCGTGGAGCGCGTCCACGTGGTAGCAACCCGTCGCCATCGAAGCGCCCAGCCACGGAATATAGGGGGCGAACATATGCAGATAGGCCCCGAGATTGCCGAGAATGTCGACCCGCATCGCCAGAAACCGGCCCTGCGAGTCCATCGCCATTTCGGCGGTCGTTACGTTGTCGCGGCCTTGCGCGTCGCCGACGAAGTGCTCGGAACGATCCCCCAGCCAGCTCACCGATCGGCCGAGCCGGCGGGCCACCTCCAGAACCAGCGGATACTCCCGATAGACGAACGCCTTCGTCCCGAACCCGCCTCCTACGTCCTGCGTGATCACGCGAAGTTTATCCGCGGGGACCTTCAGGATCGCATTGGCTATCACGTCGCGAAAGGCATGAACCCCCTGGCTGCCGGCGGTCAAAGTCAGCCGGCCCGACGCCGGGTCGTATTCTCCGGTCGCGGACCTCGGCTCCATGTAATTGGCGATCACGCGGGGATTGACGATCTTTATCCGCGCGACGTGCGCCGCGGAAGCAAAAGCCGCGTCGGTCTTGGCTTTGTCGCCGATGTGGGCGTCGTAGGCGACGTTGCCCGGAGCCCCGGCGAACACCAGTGGAGCGTCCGGTCGGACCGCCTGTTCGACGTCGGCCACGGCGGGGAGTTCCTCCCATTCGATCGTCAGAGATTCGGCCGTGTCGCGCGCCTCGGCGACGGTCTCGGCGACCACCATCGCCACGATGTCTCCGACATGTTGGACTTCATCGGCCGACATCACCGGAAAAGGTTTCAGCGGCGTCTGCGTTCCATCGGAATTGGGCATCGGCGCCAGACACGGCAATCCGCCGAGTTCCGCGAAATCGCCCGCGACGAATATGCCTTTGACGCCCGGCATCGCACGCGCGGCGGCGAGATCGCCGATCTTGAAGCGCGCATGCCCATAGGGACTTCGCACAAATACGGCGCGAAGAGCGGCTTGGTCGCTCGCATCCGATGCGTAACGGCCGGCTCCCGTGATCAATCGCACGTCCTCGACGCGTTTGATTCCTTGGCCCATGCCAAATTTTGTCGGCTTCATAGTGTCAGCAGCCCTTTCGAAGGTGAGGCGCCCGTCCGGCGTCGGGTTTCGGATAGCACGTCGTCATTAGCGGGTGACGACCTCGATGTGGTTCCGAAAAATTGCGCCATGAAATTAGCACGCGCTCGGCCACTTTGGTCAAGGGTGCGTTAACGCGTCGGGTGCAGAATTGGGGAATCCCAGTTCTCCGGACACCATCCATGGACACGACCGCCGAGTTGAATACCGAGGAAAGTTTGTCGAGCGACGCGGCGATGGCCGCGGATAACGTACCACCGGAATCGACCGGCGCTGAAGTCGGCCAAGCCCCGGCCCCCTCGGTTTCCGAACCCGATGCCTCGCACGAGCCCGAGGCGACAGCACAGGGCGGCGAAGCCGTCCGAGCGGAACCCGCGAGCCCCAAGCTCGATCTCATATCGTTTTTCCCCGCGTCGGAGCGGACGCCGAGGATTGAAACCGCGCCCCCCAAAGCTCCGCGCAATTTCGTGGCGCCGGCACTTGTCGCCCTCGCTCTGCTCTTTCTCCTCGGCGCCGGCGCGGTTTACCAGCAAATGCATCGATCGGCTCTCTTGGCCGTGAAGGTCCGGCAAAACGAGCACTTGGTCTCGACCGTTTCAAACCTGACGGAACGTCTGGATGCGATCGAGGGCGCGCGCGCCCGAGAGGAGACCGCCGACGTGCGAAAGCTTCTTGGCGAGATGAAACTGGGGGCCTCGGCGACGCGCGACGTCAGCGCCGCGGTTTCGCAACTCACCGCCCGGGTCGATCACGTCGAGCGCGACCAGGGCGCCCGTTTGGACAAGCTCGCCGAACGCATCGACCACGACGCGTCGTCGCGCCTTGCGGATCTCGCAGCTCGGCTCGACAAATTGGAAAAGAAGGCCGCCTCGCCGACTGTCGCCGCGGTCGCCCCGGACCACGACGCGTCGTCGCGCTTTGCGGATCTCGCGGCTCGGCTCGACAAATTGGAAAAGAAGGCCGCCTCGCCGACTGTCGCCGTGGTCGCTCCGGACCACGACGCGTCGCCGCGCTTTGCGGATCTCACAGCTCGGCTCGACAAATTGGAAAAGAAGGCCGCCCCGCCGACTCTCGCCGCGGTCGCCCGGGCCCAGCCGCCCAAACCGATCCCGATTCCGGCGAAAGTCGACCCCGGCGATTCGAACGAAACGACCGCCTCGATCGAGAAACCGAAGCCTCCGCTCCGAGGCTACGCCGTCATCGCCGTCGGCGATGGCTTCGCCACGATCCGGGGCCGCGAGGGCGAGATCTCGGTGGGCGCTGGCGACATGATTCCGGGCCTTGGGCGCGTATTGCGCATCGAACGGCACGGTCGCGAATGGCTCGTCGTGACGAGCGTCGGCGTCATATCGGGCGAGGGGGGACCTTACTGACGGCGCGGACCCGGATAATCATCTCGACGCGATCGATTTCGTAGCCGTCAGGCGCCTTTGGCGGCTGGATGAGCTTCAGATCGCCCGCCGGAATATCCACGAGGGCGCCCGTTTCCTCGACGAGAAAATGACCGTGCGGTGAAGTATTGGTGTCGTAAAACGCCCGCGAACCCTCGACCACGATCTCGCGCAATAGCCCCGCGCGTGTAAACTGATGCAAGGTATTGTAGATCGTAGCCATCGAGACGGCGGCTTTGACGGCCCGCGCCTCGTCGAACAGCATGTCCGCCGTCACATGTCGGTCGCCCTTGGCGAATAGGAGCCAGCCGAGCGTGACTCGCTGGCGCGTCGGACGCAGGCGGGCCGCGCGCAGACGCTTACGCAGAGCATGGACCGGACATCCGTCCATCGCGGCAAGGCGCCGGCCGCGTCCGGTGGGTGGCGAAGAACTTCCAAGCACTTTGGAGCGTTTCCTTTTCGACGATATCGCGTCGTGGGAGGGCGCACGACAGCACTCTATATAGCACGTTGTTCGGCGGGCGTCAGTACGCTGCGCGCTGGGTCGGCTTCGGCGGACAGAGGCTCTGGCGACGCTTTCGAGACGCCGGGCCCTGTGGTACGAAGCCGCGGCGGGCGCGGCAGCGTACCGCCGCAGGCTCGAGGTTCGTTGAATGAGGTTCGTTAACAATGCCAGATCCACGATCCCATTTCGACTATGAGGACCTCCTCGCCTGCGGTCGCGGCGAATTGTTCGGTCCTGGAAATGCACAGTTGCCCCTGCCCCCGATGCTCATGTTCGATCGGATCGCCGAGATAACCGAGACGGGCGGCGCCAACGGCAAGGGCAGCGTGCGCGCGGAATTCGACATCAAGCCAGAGCTCTGGTTCTTCAGCTGCCATTTCAAGGGGGATCCTGTGATGCCGGGATGTCTCGGACTGGACGCTCTATGGCAATTGACGGGTTTCTTTTTGGGTTGGCTCGGCCTCGCTGGCCAGGGTCGCGCGCTCGGGGTCGGCGAGGTCAAGTTCGCGGATCAAGTTTTGCCCTCGGTTCGCAAGGTCGTCTACGGCGTGGATATAAGGCGCACCTTCAAGGGAAAGTTGAACCTCGCCATAGCGGATGGCTGGCTGGAGGCCGACGGGCGCCGCATTTACGATGTCGCGAACATGCGGGTCGGGCTGTTCGGCGCCCCGCAGCCGAACCTGGCCTGAGGCCGCCGCGGCGAGCTCGGGCAGAAACGAGGAGGTTCGTATGAGGCGGGTCGTCGTCACCGGGATGGGGATCGTCTCTTCGATCGGCAATAATACGCAGGAAGTGCTGGCGAGCCTGCATTCGGGGCGATCCGGCATCTCGCGCGCCGAAAAATACGCCGAACTCGGCTTCCGGAGCCAGGTGCAAGGCGCGCCGACGCTGGTCGCCGAAGAGATGATCGATCGTCGCGCGATGCGTTTTCATGGCGGGGGAACCGCTTGGAACCACGTTGCGATGGATCAGGCTATCCGCGACAGCCGGTTGGAGGCGAACGAGGTCTCCGACGAACGGACCGGTCTCATCATGGGCTCCGGAGGACCTTCGACCCGCGCCATCGTCGAGGCTGCGGACGTGGCCCGCGCGAAGGGCCCTAAGCGGGTGGGCCCCTACGCTGTTCCCAAATCCATGTGCTCTACAGCCTCCGCGACGCTTTCGACCTGGTTCAAGATCAAGGGCGTCAGCTTCTCGATTTCGTCCGCTTGCGCGACCTCCAACCATTGCATCGGCATCGCCTACGAGCACATCCTGATGGGCAAGCAGGACGTCATGTTCGCTGGTGGATGCGAAGAGCTGGATTGGACGCTGTCCGTGCTGTTCGACGCCATGGGGGCGATGTCCTCGCGATACAACGACACGCCGGAACGCGCGTCGCGGCCCTACGATAAAAACCGCGATGGCTTTGTCATATCGGCAGGGGCAGGCGTCCTCGTGCTCGAGGATTACGAGCGCGCACGGGCCCGCGGCGCGCGCATTTATGGAGAAATCGTCGGCTATGGCGCGAGCTCCGACGGCGCCGATATGGTCGCCCCGTCCGGCGAGGGCGCGGCGCGCTGCATGCGGCAGGCGCTGGCGACGGTGAGGCCCCCGATCGACTACATCAATCCGCACGCGACATCGACTCCGGTCGGCGACCTGAAGGAAATCGAGGCTCTGCGAGAGGTCTTCGGCTCGGGCGACAGATGCCCGCCGATTTCCGCCACGAAGTCGCTGACCGGCCATTCACAAGGGGCGACCGGCGTTCACGAGGCCATCTACTCACTGCTGATGATGCAGAACGGCTTCATTTGCGAGAGCGCCCACATCGATGAACTCGACCCGGCTTTCCAAGATATGCCGATTGTTCGCTCCCGGCGCGACGATGTCCGCCTCGGCGCGGTTCTGTCGAATTCGTTTGGATTTGGCGGCGCCAACGCCACGATCGTTCTGAAACACGTCGACGCATGACGACAACCAAGCGGGCGGCATGAGCTCGAGCCTGATGAGCGGCAAACGCGGCCTCGTCATGGGCGTCGCCAACGACCATTCGATCGCTTGGGGAATAGCCTGCGCGCTCTCGGCACACGGAGCCGAACTGGCTTTCACATACCAGGGGGAAGCGCTCGGCAAACGCGTCCATCCGCTGGCGAGGAGCATAAACTCGTCGCTGGTGCTGCCCTGCGACGTCGAAGACCTCGCTTCCGTGGATGCGGTTTTCGTCGCGCTGAGCCAAGCTTGGGGACGCCTGGATTTTGTAGTTCATTGCATCGGCTATTCCGACCGAAACGAACTGAAGGGCCGCTATGCCGAGACCTCCCGCGAGAACTTCGTTCGCACGATGGTGATATCGGCGTTTTCCTTCACGGAAATCGCCAAGCGCGCCGCGGCGCTGATGCCGAACGGCGGCGCGATGCTGACGCTCACGTTCGGCGGGGCGACACGGGTCATGCCGAACTACAACGTCATGGGCGTCGCCAAGGCGGCCCTGGAGGCGAGCGTGCGATATCTCGCCGCGGACTTCGGACCGGCGGGAATTCGAATCAACGCCATCTCGGCCGGTCCGATTCGTACGTTGGCCGGCGCCGGCGTCACCGACGCGCGCTTCATGTTCAACTTCCAGCGCGACCACTCGCCCCTGCGACGCACGGTTACGATCGAGGATGTCGGGGGCTCCGCGCTTTACCTGCTCTCCGACCTGGCCGCGGGCGTCACCGGCGAAATTCATTTTGTCGATTCGGGATTTAATGTAATTTCGATGCCGCGGCCTGAAGACATGAGGAGTTCCGAGTAGACGGAGCTCCGATCGAAAATTCGCTGGAATGTCAGAGAGCCGACTCGAGAGATGTCGGGGGAGCCACGACGTGTCAGCCGGATCCCTAATGCGGAAATATCCCTTTGGCCGGTTCGCCATCTTGGTGCTAGCGAGCGTGGCCATGCTCATCGCGGCCTTGGCCGACGCGTCGGACACGCGAGCCGATCCTGAATTTGGGAAATTCATCGAGGATCTGTGGCCGCTCGCGGCAGCGCGCGGCGTGTCGCGAAAGACCTTTGATGCCGCATTCAAGGATGTGACATTCGACGCCACGGTCGTCGCGCACACCAAGTCCCAACCCGAATTCGTGATCCCGATTTGGCAGTATCTGGCGACCGCGGTCTACCAATCGCGGATAGTGCGAGGACGGGCGAAGTCGGAAAGCGAGCACAAATGGCTCGTCAAGGCGCGGATTGATTACGGAGTCGATGAATCGGCCATCATGGGAATTTGGGGCATGGAGACCGAGTACGGCGCTTTCGAGGGGTCCGACAACGTGGTCCGCGCGCTCGCCAGCCTCGCGTTCATTCACTATGGCGGCGACTATATTCGCGATGAACTGCTTTCGGCTCTGTCGATTCTCGAAAAGGGCGATATTGGTCCTCGCGCGATGGTGGGCTCGTGGGCCGGCGCGATGGGGCAGACTCAGTTCATGCCGTCGAGCTTCCGAGATTACGCGGTCGATTTTGATGGCGGCGGCCGGCGCGACATCTGGAACAACGCGGCCGACGCGATCGGTTCGATGGCGAATTACCTCACCAAACACGGCTGGAAGCGAGACTTGCCCTGGGGCTTCGAGGTTCGACTTCCCTCCGACTTCAAACTGTCGGCGCGGGATTCGACCGTTCCCGCCGAATTCGCGACGTTCGCAAAGCGTGGGGTCGAACGCGCCGACGGCGGCGCCATGCCGAGTTCGGGGGAAGCCAGACTGCTCATTACCGCGGGTCTCAAAGGTCCGATTTTTCTCGTCACCGGCAATTTCAAGGCGATCAGGAGCTACAACGAATCCGACTCCTATGCCCTGGGCGTCGGCTTGCTCGGCGACGCGATCGCGGGCCGGCCCGGCTTGCGAACGGCTTGGCCGATTCACGATCGCCAATTGGCGCCCGAGCAAATCCGAGAATTGCAAGCGCGCCTCAAGAAAATGGGTTATGATGTTGGAGAAATTGATGGCCGGGCCGGCGAGATCCTGCGCGGCGCGGTGCGTCAGTTTCAAGAGAAGCGGGGACTGGCGCCGGATGGATACCCCACTTTAGCGCTGTTGAAGGATGTCGAGAGCCAAGATTGAGCTCGTTTGGGAAGGTCGGCGATGCACTTTGATCGAAGAGCCATATTTCGTTGCCTGCGGCTGGCGGCGATAGGATGCGTCTGCCTGCTGGCAGCCGGGCCGCCCGCCGCGGCGCAGGGAGGAGGCTTCGTCGACTTCTTCTCGCATCTCTTCGGCCCCCCCCCGGCGCCCAAGCCTGAGGCTCCGGCGCCGTCGGCTTCGACAGCGCCGGCTCCGCGCAAGCACAAGAAGATCGTTCGCGACTTCGTGCCCGCGACCGCGACGCGAGTTGCTGGCGCCCCAGGCGGCGCGCCGGTCGAAGTCAAATTTCGGATCTACGTGTTGGGCGACAGCCTTGCGGTAGCCACCTCCGACGGACTGACCGAAGCGTTCGCGGACAAGCGCGAAATTGCGGTGGTCGACAAGGCGCGCGAGCCGTCGGGCCTGGTTCGCGACGACTACTTCGATTGGCGCAAAACGTCGGCCGAGTTCGCCGCGGGGAAGGAAAAAATCGATTTCGTCGTAATCATGCTGGGCGTCAACGACGTCCAACCGCTAGCCGACGGGTCAGAGACGCTCGGCGATCGATGGCGAGAGGTCTATACTCAGCGGGTCGAAGCTGTCCTCGCGCCGTTTCGCACCGCGCATATTCCTGTCGCCTGGGTCGGTCTGCCGCCAATGCGGTCCGATAAACTCGATAGCGCGGCGATCAAGCTGAACGAGATTTTCAAAGAACAGGTCGAAAAAGCGAACGAGAAATATATCGATATTTGGGACGCTTTTTCGAATCAGAGCGGCCAATACGACGCGTTTGGCCCGAACATCGATGGCCAGAACGTGAAGTTGCGCGGCGTCGACGGCATTCAATTCACCAAGGCGGGATCTCGAAAAGTCGCGCATTTCTTAGAGGCGGAAATTCGCCGGACCTTTGAAAAAAACAACCCGCAATCCGAAGTCGCAAGTCTGCCGCCGGACATCGAACACGCCGCGGATGACATAAATGCGCAAATCCGACGCGAAATGGGCGCCCCGCCAGAAGTCGGAGCCGCCCCGCAGGCGCCGGTGAGACGCTTGGTGGGTCCGATCCTCTCGTTGACCGCGCGTCCATTGTCGCCCGGCGGCGTCCTCGCGACCCGCGAATCCAAAACTGTCTCGGAGACGGGTGAAGTCGTCCGCGCGCTGCGAAGCGGCGACCCCGCGGCTACGCGCGTCGGCCGGGCCGACGACTTTTCCTGGCCGCCCCTGTAGGCTGATCGTCTCGAAATTTGCAATGCTTGTCCCTGTCTTGTCGCTATGGTACGCGACAAAACGGGGCGCGATCAGGTGAGAAACGTCCACCGGTCGTCACTGAAGCCATCGAAACGAGCAGCTACTCGCGCGGGGAGAGAGAAATGGTCAATCAGGTCGGCAATGGCGCGCCGGAGCCGAACAATGCGCCTCCTCGATTCTCGGTGCTGACGCAATATACGAAGGATTTTTCGTTCGAGAACCCGAATGCCCCGCGCACCTTGGCTACGCAGCAGCAGAGTCCGAAGATCTCGCTCCAGATCAACGTCAATGCTCGGCAGCTCGGTCCCGGCGATTTCGAGGTGAGTCTGATGTTGGAAGGCGGCGCGGGCGAGGGCGCAGAAGCGCTTTTCAAATTCGAGATCAATTACGCGGGGGTATTCCGGGTCGAGAATGTACCGCAAGAGCAGATCCAACCCTTGGTCATGATCGAAGGGCCGCGGCTGCTCTTTCCTTTCGCGCGCCAGATTATCGCCGAGTCCGTTCGGTCTGGAGGGTATCCGCCCCTGTACGTCGATCCGGTCGATTTTCATGGGCTCTACATGCAACGCCTGGCCGCCGCGACCGCGAGCTCGACTCCCGCCCACGTGTAGCCGGAAACAAAGTACGAGGAGCAATTGACTGCCGCTCACGGCGAATCAGCCGCTTTTCGGGGCTAGCGCGAGGGAAGCGGGGGAGAGGGAAAGCAGCTCCTCGTTCGCTCATTTCGCCGCCGCCTTCGGGCGAGCGCGTCCGCGAGGCCGTCGCGGGGATTGAGGGCAATGAAGTCGTCCATCGGCAGGTTCGCCGACGAACAAGCCCCCTTGCCGTTGTAGGTGAACAGCGTTCGCGAGCGGCGGCCAACTCGCCGCGTCCCAGAGCTTGATCGCATGATCTGCACTCCCCGACGCGATGCGGGAGCCGTCTGGCGAGAACGCGACTGCCCTCACGACGGTGTCCCTGGAAGGTCCGCAGGAGGCGGCCGCGGCGCTCAATGGTGCGCAGCAGTCGGCCGCTCGCCGCATCCCGAAGCTTGATCGTATCGCCCGGGATGGGAGCCGGCGGTTCCGGGGATTGCCATAACTATTTCCATATCCTCCCTGGCCGAGTTACGCGGCTCTCCCGTGCCCACACGGGATCGACGGCGCCGCGCGCGGAAGAAAGATCGATATTTACTTTCTATTAATCAAAATTCGGGCCAGTTCAAGATTCTCTGCATCCGGGTCGCTTCCCGCCATGAACGCGTCCCTACCACCCCGCAATGTCAACGCGCCCGTTCGGCGACCGATCGCCCTCGAACCGCTGCGGCGCAACTAAAAAGAGGCCGATGCGGCGAAAGGATTTGGAAAGAGGCTTTTTCGGTCTGCGACCCTGCAACCCCTTGAAATCCCGCAAAACCGCCAAAGCTTTCTTTGGAAATGCTTGGAGAAAACAAGCGGAGATTTGGAAAAGCTTGGAAAAAAGGCTTGGAGGGGCGCCTTTTGTTCAGCCGCCTTTGCCTCCTCCCGCAACGCCGCGGCGCCGGTCTCGAAATGGCGCACGGCGCCCTCTCGGCAGCGCGCCACCGAACCGCGGCGCGGACAGGGCGCATTTCGACCGCGATCGCCTCATTAAATCGCCTTTAACCGGAATGATTCAAGTTGTCGCCATTCGTCCAACGGCGAGCCAAAGCCGTACGGGAGTTTGAGAGTCCATGCGTCACGATTTTGCGTCTATTCCCGATGTGCTCGAATCTCGAGCCGGTCGCACCCGTTTGCTGTCGCGCCTTTACCGAGATATCGGATTGGCCGCCGTCGCCGCCGAACTCCGATTGCCGGCGCAAGAGTTCGAGCTCGAAGTCGGTGAGTCGATCGAGCGCGGGACCCGCTATCTCTCGCCGAATCCGCTGGTTGTCTCTTACTAGGACGCGGTCTTCGACCCCACGGGCGGGCGCGCACGATCGGCACGAGCGTCTCCGAAGTCCTGCTGCGCGCGCCGGGCCCGGCCGAAGTGGGCGAGCCTCGGGCTCAGCCTCCCTGCACTTCGAAGCTCACATCGACGTTGCCGCGAGTCGCATGCGAATAAGGGCAGATCTTCTCGTGGGCTTCGTGGACCAACTCCTCGAGCTCGGCCTGCGGCAGCGAGGGATCGGAGACACGCATCTTGGCCGTGATGCCGAAACCGCCGGCGTCTCGCGGTCCGAGGCCCACCGAGCAGGTCACTTCGGCGTTCTTGGCGTTCTTCTTCTTGCTGGTGGCGACGAAATCGAGCGCGCCTCCAAAGCAAGCGGCATAGCCGGCCGCAAACAGGTGCTCGGGCGTCGTCGTTCCCGGACGGCCCGGGCCGCCCATTTCCTTCCGCACCGACAGATCGACGCTGACCGTCTTATCGGTCGTTTCGCTGTGGCCGTTACGGCCGCCGCGGTTCACCGCAGTCGCGGTGACGAGGACTTTGACGGGCGAAATCATCTGAGAACTCCTTCGGGTCGAGGAAAACGCCCTACTTTACCACGACCGGCGTTCCCACGTGAACCCGCGAATAGAGATCGATGACGTCGAGATCGCGCATCCGGATGCAACCCGAGGACACCGCCTGACCGATTTCGGACGGCTCGTTGGTGCCATGAATTCGATAAAGCGTGTCGTGATTGCCTTGATAGAGATAGAGCGCGCGCGCTCCGAGCGGGTTGTCGTAGGCCCCGGCGAGCGGGCCATGCTGCAGATACACCTTGAATTCCGGCCACTTCTCCATGAGCGAAGCGGTCGGCATCCATCGCGGCCATTCCTGCATCTGGCCGACCGTGGCTCGGCCGCTCCAGCCGTAGGATTCGGCGCCGGTGGCGACTTTATATTGAATCGCCTGCCTCCCCGGCAGCACAAAATAGAGGTTCTTGACCGTCGTATCGATCACGATCGTCCCCGGCGGCTCTCCCGTCGGGTCCGGCACGCGTCTGCGCACGATCGGGATCTGCCACTCTTCCGCAGGCGCCAACGCCAGCATCTGCCTGTCGCGCGGGGTCAGTTTCGCGTCAGCGTTCAAAGCGATCTGCGTACCGATACCCGGCATACCCGCCGAGGCACATCCGCTCAATGCCGTGGCCGCCGCCATGGCGATGGAAATTAGCGCAATCCGGAGTTTCATTTTCGCCGCCCCACCCGTCGTGTTCAGACCTCGGTTACCATAATCCGGTCTCGTTTACCGTCTCTTACCTTAGTTCGCCAATATTTTTACGAAAGGCGTGTGATCTGCGCCACACGCGAATGTGAACCTCGCCACCCTAACGCCTCACTTATGCCATTTGTTTCCAAATCGGCGAATTTTCTCGGGGCTTGGTCAATCGAACGTCGCCGCGAAGCCCCCCGCGCCGCGCCCATTGCCATCACCCTCCCGCGCGGCTATGCGGGCGGCGAGGTTAATAGCAGAGGCGGGCGAGGTGAGCGAGAGCGAGCCGCATGTCGATGAGGCGCTGGCCATCGCACACGGGCTCGCGCGCGAGGAATATGCCCGTTTCGTCGCCCTGATCGGCCGCGTTCCGACGTTTACCGAGCTCGGCATCGTCTCCGCGATGTGGAACGAACACTGCTCCTATAAATCCTCGCGCCTGCATTTGCGCAAGCTGCCCACCAAGGCGCCCTGGGTCATCCAAGGCCCGGGCGAGAACGCCGGCGTCATCGACATCGGCGACGGCGACGCCTGCGTCTTCAAGATGGAGAGCCACAACCATCCCTCGTTCATCGAACCCTATCAGGGGGCTGCGACGGGCGTTGGCGGGATCCTCCGCGACGTGTTCACCATGGGGGCGCGGCCGATCGCCTGTCTGAACCTGCTGCGGTTTGGCGCGCCGGAGCATCCCGGGACCCGCCGTCTCGTCGGCGGTGTGGTCGCGGGCATCGGCGGTTACGGCAACTCGTTCGGGGTCCCGACCGTCGGCGGTTCGGTCGGCTTTCACAGGCGTTACGACGGCAACATCCTCGTCAATGCGATGGCGGTGGGCGTCGCCCGCGCGGACGCGATCTTCTACGCCAAGGCGACGGGCGTCGGAAATCCGATCGTTTATCTCGGCTCCAAGACCGGCCGCGACGGCATCCATGGCGCGACGATGGCTTCGGCGGCCTTCGAGGCCGGCGCCGAGGAGAAGCGCCCGACCGTCCAAGTCGGCGATCCCTTCGCCGAAAAGCTGCTGCTGGAAGCCTGTCTGGAGTTGATGGCCTCGGGCGCCGTGATCGCGATTCAGGACATGGGCGCTGCGGGCCTGACCTCCTCCGCGGTCGAAATGGGCGCGAAAGGCGACCTCGGCGTCGAACTCGATCTCGACCGCGTGCCCTGCCGCGAGATCGGCATGAGCGCCTATGAAATGATGTTGTCGGAGAGCCAGGAGCGGATGCTCATGGTGCTGCACCCCGAGAAGGCCGACGCCGCCGAAGCTATCTTCCGAAAATGGGGCCTCGACTTTGCGATCATCGGCAAGACGACCGCTGCGAAGCGGTTCGTGGTTCGCCATCGCGGTGAGGTCAAGGCCGATCTGCCGATCAAGGA
>JBAQGU010000997.1:0-6191 GCA_049287975.1 Roseiarcus sp. | reverse complement strand
CTCGGGGAGGACGCGCGCGACATTCGCGGCCTGATGGCGCGCCTCGCCCAGCGCCTGCATCTGTTCGGCCGCAACGGCCCACACGTCTATGCGCTGTCGGCCCTGGACGTCGCGCTCTGGGATATCGCGGGCAAAGCGGCGAACCTTCCGCTCTGGCGGCTGCTCGGCGGCGCCCCGCTCGGCGCGCTCCCCGCCTATGCGAGCCTGCTGCGCTACGGCGCCCCGGCCGACGTCGCCAAGGCCTGCGCGCGTGCTCTCGACCAAGGCTACCGCGCGGTGAAGCTGCACGAGATCGATGTGCCGCAGGTCAGGGCGGCGCGCGATGCCGTCGGGCCGAACGTTTCGGTGATGCTCGACGTCAACTGTCCCTGGAGCGTCTACAGCGCGATCGAGATGGCCCATCGGCTACAGGACTGCGATCTCGAGTGGCTGGAGGAGCCGGTCTGGCCGCCGGAGCATCATGCGGGTCTTGCCCGTGTCCGCCAGGAGGGCGGCGTCCGGGTCGCCGCCGGCGAGAATGCGGCGAGCCTGTTCGAGGTCCAGGCAATGCTGGACGCCAGCGCCGTCGACATCATCCAGCCGAGCGTGGCCAAGATCGGCGGCGTCACCGAAGTCATGAAAATTGCCGCCGTCGCGGAGGCAGCCGGCGTTCGGCTCGTGCCGCACTGCGCGTATTTCGGACCTGGTTTTCTGGCCTCGGTGCATCTGGCGGCCGCTCTGGCGCCGGCCGCTCCATTCGAGCGGTTGTTCGTCGATCTGGAAGCGAGCCCCTATCACGATCTTGTCGAAGCCAAGGGTGGGCGTGTCACCGTTCCCGACGGCCCTGGCCTCGGTCGCGATCCCGATCTCGACATCCTTCGCCGCTACGCACTCTCGGCGCCGACTATTCTGCGCACCTGACGGGGACACCCCATGAAGATCACCGGCCTACGCACTGTTGTCGTCGATCTGCCGATCAACCCGCCCATCATGAGCGCCATCTTCGCCATTCGCTCGACGAGTTGCATCCTCTGCTTTCTGGAAACCGACCAGGGACTTGTGGGCGAAGGACTGGTGCATGCAATCAATGGGCTGCGCGTCAAGGTCCTCTACGAAATGGTGCGCAGCCTGGAGCCGCTGGTTCTGGGGCTCGACCCGACGCTCGGCGGCAGCTTTAACGCGCGGGCGTGGAAGGAGCTGAATTTCCTTGGTTATGAGGGCGTGACGATCCAGGCGATGGCCGGGATCGACATGGCGTTGTGGGATCTGCGCGGCAAGGCGGCCGAGCTCAATGTCAGCCGGCTCATCGGCGCCGTGCGTCAGGAGGCGCCGGTATATGCAAGCGGCGGCTTATGGCTCTCCTCCTCGATCGACGAATTGCAGCGCGAAGCCGCGGACTTCGTCGCCGCCGGGTTCCGGGCGATGAAGACACGCGTTGCGCCAGGAAAGCCGGAAGCGATGGTCGCCCGTGTCCGCGCCGTGCGCGAGGCGATTGGCCCGGACATCGGCCTGATGGTCGACGCCAATCAACAGCTGAGCGTGCCGGAGGCCATCCACCTCGGCCGGATGCTGGAGCCGCTCAACCTCTCCTGGTTCGAGGAGCCAGTGATCTGCCACAATCACGAGGGCGAGGCAGCCATTGCAGCGGCGCTCGACACACCGATCGCCAGTGGAGAGACGGTGCACACCCATCGCGGTATTCTGCGCATGTTGCAGGCCCACGCGGCCGACATCCTCATGCCGGACGTTCAGCGGATGGGAGGGCCCACCGAGTTCCTCAAAGCCGGCGCATTGTGCGAGGCTTACAACATCCCGATCTCGTCGCATCTCTTCCCGGAAGTGAGCCTGCCTCTGCTCGCCGCCTTACCGAACGCGCTCTACCTCGAGCACATGCCCTGGTTCGAGCCGCTTTACGGACAGAAGCTCATGCTGGATGCAGCGGGCCAAGCGGTTGTTCCCATCGCGCCGGGCTGGGGCTCGAGCTTTGATCCAGCCGCTATCGCTCGCCATCGAGTGGCGTGAGCGGGCGGCCAACAAGCAGCTCGCGCACGCAAATTTTTAATGGGCGCCGAAGCGGTAGCCCTACACCGCCTTCGTGAGGGCCCCATCGATGATGAGGTTCGTTCCCGAGACACGGCTGGCGGCCGGACTCGATACAAACACGATTCCGGCGGCGACTTCCTCGGGCGTGCCCATTCGTCCCGTCGGATTCGAGGCGATCGCCGACTTGAAGGCGTCAGGCGAATTGCGTTCGATGCTCTGCCAGACGCCCCCCTCGAAATAGGTGTTTCCCGGCGAGACCGCGTTGACCCGCACGCCTTTGCCGGCGAGCTTGTTGCTCAGTCCCTTGGCGTAATGAATCAGCGCGCCCTTGAACGCGCCATACGAACCCGCCGCAAAGTCGACCTCGAAGCCGGAAACGCTAGAGACGATCACCACCGAAGCGGATGTAGACTTTTCCAGATAGGGCAGCGCGGCCGCGACGGCATTGACAGTGTGCATCATGTCGACGCGGAACGATTTTTCCCAGGTTTCCGCAGTATCGCCGATCGCGATC
Organism: Roseiarcus sp.; assembly: GCA_049287975.1. GTDB lineage: Bacteria > Pseudomonadota > Alphaproteobacteria > Rhizobiales > Beijerinckiaceae > Roseiarcus. The sequence continues at coordinate 3,655 of JBAQGU010000997.1, read as the reverse complement.
GCACTGACGTTGCAGACCAGCGCATCGACGCCGCCGAACGCGTCGGCGGCGCCCTCGACCCATTGCTTCAACGCCGAGGGATCAGCAACGTCGAACGGCTGGCCGTAGGCATGAACTCCCTGTCCGATCAGAGCTTTCACAACCGCGGCCACCTCTTCGGCGTTCCGCGCGCACAAGGCGACATTGGCGCCTTCCGCCGCGAACAGCTCGCAGGTCGCCCGACCTATGCCCTTGGTGCCTCCGGTGACCAGAACATTCTTGCCTTTCAATCCCAAGTCCATCGCCGCCTCCCACCATGATGTCGGGGCCCGATCAACCGCCCCAGTTCGAAACGTTACATCTTCTTCCAATCCGCCCCACCCTCGAAGGCTGCAGCCGCCCGATAGATCGTCGACTCGTCGAAGTGCTTGCCGATCAGCATCAGCCCGACCGGCAGACCGTCGCTCATGCCGCAAGGCAGCGTCATCGCCGGATGGCCGGTGGCGTCGAACGGCGCGGTATTCGGGATCATCTCGAACGCACGCTGAAGATAGAGGCTGCGCGGCGCGTCGGCAGGCGGCAGCGGGGTCGCTTTTACGGGCAGCGTCGGCATCAGCAGCAGGTCGTAGTTCGCCAGCGCCGCGTCGTAAGCGGCTCGCAGCTTCCGGCTCAAATTCTGCGCCTTGGCGTAGAAATGGCCGCGGTAATGCTTGGTAAAATATTGTCCCAGCAGCATCGTTATCTTCAAGCTATCGGAAAGCTCATCGGCGCGGTGCTTCCAGGCCGAATGGGCGTCGAGCAGGCTGGTCGTATACAGCCCGCGCCAATTGGTGCCCATGCCGTTGCCCTTCATCATCAACTCCGTCGCGCCCTCGGCGGCGATCGGCAACCAGATGGCGGGGCCGAGCAGATGCATGGGAACGGAGATCTCGTCGACGGTCGCCCCGAGCTTGCCGAAGAGCTTGGCGCCGGCCATCACTTTGGCGTCGACATCGCCCTCCGAATTCGGCAGCCCGAAGCCTTCCTTGACGATGCCGATCCGCAAGCCCCTGACGCCGCCGTCGAGCGCCCTCGTGTATTCCGCCACCTTGGGCGCGTATTGCCGGGGATCGAGCCCGTCGGCCCCGGCGAGAACTTCCATCAACAGCGCGTTATCGCGCACATTGCTGGTCATCGGCCCGGTGTGATCGAGCGTGATCTCGATCGGCATGACGCCAGTATAGGGAACCAGGCCGTGCGTTCCCTTCATTCCGTAGATCCCGCAGAAAGACGCAGGCATCCGGATCGAGCCGCCCTGGTCGCCGCCGATCGCCATGTCGGCCTCGCCGGTCGCCACCACGACGCCGCTGCCCGAAGACGAGCCGCCGGCGGAATAGCCCATCCGATGCGGATTGTGGACGGGACCCTTGGCGCCCGTATGGCTGCCGCCGGAGAAGCAAAAATATTCGCAATGGGTCTTGCCGAGGATCGTGCCGCCCGCATCGAGAATGCGAGTGACGATCGTGGCGTCCGTGTTGGGAACGTAGCCTTCGAGCGTCGAGGCGCCGTTCATCATCGGCACGCCGGCGACGCAGACATTGTCCTTGATCGCGATCGTCTTGCCGGCCAGTTTGCCGCCCTGCGCGCCCTTTATCGTCGTCTTGACGTACCAGGCATTGTATTTGTTTTCCTCGCCCTCCGGCTGATAGCCGGGCGTGCGCGGATATTTCACTTCCGGCAGGTAGTCGGGCATCGCCTCGACAACGTCGTAAGCCGCAAAATTCGGCTGCATCAGCGCAGAATAGGATTCCAGATCCTCCTGGCTCATGTTCATGCCGAGATCTTCGGCGACGGCGCGCAATTGTTCGAGATTCGGTCGCTTGACGGTCATGGTCTGTCCTCCTTGGTTGACATTGCTTCACCCTGCGATGCCGATGAACTCCCCAACCAGCCTCGGATCGGCGAGATCGCTCGGCCTCGCCTCCCGGGTGATCGTCCCTTTTTGAATGATGAGAACTCGCTGCGAAAGCGCGGCGATGAAGTCGAGGTTTTGCTCGACCAGGATCATCGTCAGACCGCTCTTTTCGCGCAGGCGCTGAAGGGTCTCGACGATCTCGTCGATGATCGAGGGTTGGATTCCTTCGGTCGGCTCGTCGAGCAGCACCAGGCGAGGCTTGCCGCAGAGGCACCGGGCGATCGCCAGCAATTGCTGTTCGCCGCCGGACAGCGCTCCGCCCGTACGGTCGAGCAGGCTCTCGAGGCGCGGAAAGTCCTCGAGGATCGGCGCGATGACGTCTCGGTCTGCGCCGCCTCTCGCGGCGCACCCCATCCGCAGATTGTCGAGGACGCTCAGCCCAGGGAAAATCTCGCGCCCCTGCGGCACGTAGCCGATCCCCATTCTCGAGCGTCGATGAGGCTCGGCATTCGTCAGGTCCACGCCGGCGAACCATATCTGTCCGCTGGTTGCGGGCAGAAACCCCATCAGCGTTTTTAGGAGCGTCGTCTTGCCCATGCCATTATGGCCGAGAACGCCGACGAACTCGCCCTCTTGGACCGAGAAGGTCACCCCGCTCAGGATCGGAATGCGGCCATAGCCGGCGGCGAGCTCCGAAACCTTCAGCATCATGCGGCCGCCTGTTTGCCGAGGTAGACGTCGCGCACCTGCGGATTGCGCATGATGTTTTCGACCGAGTCCTCGATCAGCACCGCGCCCTGATTGAATACAGTCACCTTGCTGGCGATCATCCGGATAAATTGCATGTCGTGTTCTACCACGATGAGCGCCTTGCTGCGGCTGATTTCGCGCACCAGTTCCGCGGTCTTCAGCACCTCCTCCTGAGTCATCCCGGCCGCCGGTTCGTCGAGCAGGACGAGCGTCGGCTCGGTCGAAAGCACGATGCCGAGTTCGGCCCATTGCCGCTGACCATGCGCGAGTTGGCCGACTGTCCGCCCTGCCGCGGCCGTGAGGCCGACGCGCTCCAGCATTTCGTCGACCACCGCCAATGCGCGTCGTTTGGGATGAACGCGGCTCGCCGAAAGCCAAATATTCTCCCGCACGCTCAACCCGTCGAATACGCTGGGCACCTGGGTCTTGATGCCGATGCCGAGGCGCGCGATCTGATGCGCCTGAGCCCTGGAGATATCGCGTCCGCGGAACAGCACCACGCCTTGGCTCGGTTGCAACTGGCCCGTCAGCATCTTGAAGAAGGTGCTTTTGCCGGCGCCATTGGGACCGATGAGGCAGCGTAGCTCGCGCTCGGCGAGCGTGAAGTCGACGTTGCGGACGGCGTGAACGCCACCAAAGCGCATACTGAGGCGCCGCGTCTCGAGGAGCGGCGGCGTCATCGCGTCTTCTCCGCCGGCTCAGGCCTGAGATGGGCGACCGCCGTCGGCTTTCGCGCTCGAAGCAGCGAGGCTCCCCATTCGCCGAGAGTGGGAACCAGTCCCTTCGGAACCAGAAGGACAAAGGCGATCAGGATGGCGCCGAGGACGAGCGGCGCGTTGCTGAGCAAGGCGGCCCAGGAGCCCGCGCCGCTCGGTTGGTTCTCGCCCAGTAGGGCGCTGAGCCATTGGATGGCGATGCAGCCGATGATTGGCCCGATCAGGGTGCCGCGCCCGCCTACGATCACCCAGATGATGATCTGCGCGGACTGCGGCAAGCCAAAAATGGTCGGGCTGACGAAGGCGCCCCAATTCG
>JBAQGU010000996.1:0-6971 GCA_049287975.1 Roseiarcus sp. | reverse complement strand
GCGAAATGCTGCTCGCCCAAGGTCGATTTCGTCTGACGCGAACGCATGCGCGAATCGAGGAGACAAACGGCGCGGTACGGACGCTCGAGCACGAAATCTATCACTATGCGCCCGCGGCGGCGGTGCTGCTCTATGAGCCCGAGCGGCGCGTCGTGCTGCTTGTCAAGCAGTTCCGTCTCGGCGCCTTTCTGGGCGACGGCTCATTGGCCCTGATCGAGGTCTGCGCGGGAATGCTCGACGACGACGCTCCGGAAGCCTGTGCGCGGCGCGAGGCGTGGGAGGAAACCGGCGTACGGCTCACGAGGCTCCGCCACGCCTTCGACGCGTTCATGAGCCCGGGCGGCATGACGGAAAAAATAGCCTGCTTCGTAGCCCCCTACGCGGCAGTCGATCGGCTCGGGCTCGGCGGCGGCGTCGACGCCGACGAGTCCATCGAACTCGTCGAAATGGCTTATGACGACGCGTTCGCCGCGATCGGATCGGGGGGGATCCGCGACGTCAAGACGATCGCGCTGCTCTACTACGCCAAGGCTACGGGATTGCTGTAGACGCGCGCCGGAGACTGTTCGGGGTCAACCCAGCGCGGGGGCCCGCTTTTCCTCGACCCCCGCCGAAATCGCTTCCTCGACCCGCTCGAGCCAAATGAATTCCAATTTCTGACGAACTTCGTCGGGAATGTCCTCGAGGTCCTTCTTGTTGCGCGCCGGGAGCATGACTCGCTTGATCCCGGCCCGCTGCGCGGCGATGACCTTCTCCTTGATGCCGCCGACCGGAAGCACGAGCCCACGCAGGCTGATCTCGCCGGTCATGGCCGTATCGTTGCGTACCGTCCGATCCGTCATCAGCGAGACCAGGGCGACGAACATCGCAACGCCGGCGCTGGGCCCATCCTTCGGCGTCGCGCCCGCCGGCACATGGATATGGATATCGGTCTTTTCGAAGCGCCCCACGTCGATCCCCAGAGCACCGGCTCGGCTCTTGACGATGCTGAGGGCCGCTTGAGCGCTCTCCTTCATCACATCGCCGAGTTGCCCGGTGAGAATCAGCCTTCCGCCGCCGGGATTGGCGGCCGCCTCGATGAACAGGATGTCGCCGCCAACCGGCGTCCAGGCCAAGCCGGTCGCAACCCCGGGCAGGCTCGTGCGCATCGCGATCTCGTTTTCGAACATTGGCGGCCCGAGTATTGGCGCCAGATCGCCGGCGGCGATGGTCACCGGGCCCCTCTGCCCTTCGGCGATCCGAACCGCAACGTGCCGCAACACCTGGCCGATCTCGCGTTCGAGGCTCCTGACGCCCGCCTCGCGAGTATAGCTGTGAATGATGGCGCGCAGCGTGTCGTCAGAAAGGACGACCTGCCCAGGCTGCAGTCCATTGGCGGTCAATTGCCGCGCTACCAGGTATCTTCGGGCGATCTCGAGCTTTTCATTGGCGGTATAGCCGGCGAGACTGATGATCTCCATGCGATCGCGAAGCGGTCCAGGGATCGTATCCAGCATGTTCGCCGTCGCGATGAAGGCGACGCGGCTGAGATCGAAGGGAACCGCGAGGTAATTGTCGCGGAAGGTATTATTCTGTTCGGGATCGAGCACCTCCAGCAGCGCGGAGCCGGGGTCGCCTTGGATGCCCGAACCGAGCTTGTCGATTTCGTCGAGCATCATCACGCAATCGCGGGCGCCGGCCTTGCGAATCGCTTGGATGATGTTGCCCGGCAACGCGCCGATATAGGTGCGGCGGTGTCCGCGAATTTCCGCCTCGTCGTGTACGCCGCCCAGGCTGACCCGCACGAATTTGCGATTCATCGCCCGAGCGATGGACTGGCCGAGCGAGGTCTTGCCCACGCCGGGAGGGCCGACAAAGCAGAGAATGGGCGCTTTGCCATTCGGCGCGAGCTTGCGGACCGCCAGATACTCGACGATTCTGCGCTTGATTTTCTCGAGGCCGAAATGATCTTCGTCCAGGATGCGCCGCGCGGCTGCGATATCGATGTCGCTCTCCTGCGGCACGTTCCAGGGCAGCTCGATCAGCCAATCGAGGTAAGTCCGGACCATGCCGTATTCGCCGGCTGCCTCCGGCATTCTCTGCAGCCGTCGTAATTCCTTGCGCGCTTGATCCTCGACCTCCTTGGGCATCTGGGCCTTCGTGATGGCCTCGCCCAGTTCCGCGATCTCCGCCGACTTGCCTTCGTCGCCTTCGCCCAACTGGCGCTGGATCGCGGCCATCTGCTCACGCAGCAGCACTTCGCGATTGCGTGATTCGATCGAGGCCTGGGTCTCGCGCCCTATCTCCTGCGAAAGCCTGAGGACTTCGAGCCGGTGCGCCAGGATGCGCGAGACGCGGTCCATCCGCGCGGCGACGTCGATCGTTTCCAGAATTTCCTGCTTTTCGTTCGGCGTCGCATCCATGTAGGTCGCGACCATGTCCGCCAGCATCGAGGGCGATTGGATCGACTGGATCGCCGCCAGCAGTTCCTGCGGCGCCTGCGGCAGGAGCTGCAGGACTTCCACGGCCTGCCCCTTCAAGAGAACGAAACGCGCCTCGATGTCGGTCGAGGTCGGCTCCGGCTCGGTGACGGGAATCCGCAGGATGCGCGCGACGAAAAACGGCCATCCCGTCAGGAATTCGACGATCTGGAAGCGTTCCGTTCCCTGACAGACCAGATGATGCCCGCCGTCGGGCGCCGTGATGTAGCGGGCGATATTGGCGACGGTCCCCGTACGGTGCAAGTCGATCGGCAACGGATCGACGGCCTCCGCCTCTCGTTGCATCAGGATGCCGACGGGCCGCTGATCCCGAATGGCTTGCTGAGCCGCCATCACGGAGCGCGGACGGCTGATCGCGATCGGCAGCACGACCCCCGGGAAAAGCACCATGCCTCGAACCGGCACGATGATCAGCGCGTCAGCCGGCACGGGCGGCAGCGTCGCGGTCGCAGTCGCGCCGGCGCTTTCGGCCGCGGACTTCGCGAGTTGCGACTCAACCACCTGACGCCTCCGACTTTTCCAGTGCGATGATGAGGCACCCGTCCGACGCCGAGCGGCTTATTCCGCTATACCGGCCGCGAGGAAGCTTTACGCGGCGCTCGAACCGGCCTTGCGGAAGCTCCAGACGATGAATGGCCGCCGTTTGCATTTCCGGCGGAAATTCGCGACATCCCGAAATTGTCATTTCGTCGCCTTCGATCGAGATTTCGACGCTGCTCGGGTTCACCCCCGGCAGCGCGACGAGCATGAGGACGGCGCGCTCCGTCTCCAGGACGTCCATTGGCGGCTCCCAGGCGGGCCGCTGCAAAACCGAACCTGTCGGCCGGAAAATCTCGCGATGCAACTGCTCGGCGCGAGCCAGCATCTCGAACGCTTCGGACCACATCCATCTGCGTGGGAAATTCGAGTCCATGATTGCTCCAGCCATACTGGAAAAACGACGGCTTCCGCCGCGCCACCGTTATAGGGTATTTACGGCTTCTTCCATCGCCATCGCGGTTTCGTCATGCACGAGCTCGACAGCGCATCTCGGGACGCTTGGCAAATCGACGAACGAGAGGAATTCGCTGCAACTTGCGATTGGCGAAACGCACTGCTTATTTCAGTTCTGCATCGAGCGATTTCAAAGTATTAGGCGCCTTTTTTTGCAACATTGCAGCTCCCGAGCCGGGGGAGCCCGATGTATCGCTGGGACGGCGATGGCCAAGCGCCTACGTTGCGGCTCATCAGCCGAAGTGGCGCACGGTCGGCCGGGCGGCCGCATACCATATCTTGGGGGCTCAAGCTTTCGAGACCATACCATTTCCCGGCGCGGATTCAATCTTTTCAAGCCGTTGCGGCGCCATTTCCGGGCGACTCCGTTTTGCAGTCACGCCCTCTCGCGCCGCGATCCCGGCGACCAAAACGCCTCGGTTCCAAAGATCGACGACGGCGGTCTCCTCAAAGAGGGCGGACGGGACGCCAGTGAGCCCCGCAAGTTCACGGTCTGGGTAGAGCCTGTCGTGAATGGGGGGCGCCATAACGGGCGCGAAGGAAAATTAAGAGTGGCCATATTTTGTCTTTCGGTGTCTTTCTGATCCACCGAAATCGATATCATACTTTCTGTCGATCGCAATACAAAAACCGCAGTCATTTGATATCGTTCACAAATCTGCTGGTTGCGCGTCACTGCGCCCATACAGCCCCGGTCGCTGTCGCTTATTTACATATATGCTTCGTTCATATGCAGCGCGCTCCCAAGGACCGTCTCAATCGGTCAAGTGTTGTTGTCAAATGTGCGAATCGGAGGCGCCGGTCAATCCGATACGAACCCGAGATCGCTTCGTCGCGCTCATGCGCCTCAAATCGGTCGAGAGCGTTTAAAGGCGCTGGGCGCTGAGCCCCATCCGCTCAGCGCCTGCGTGCGCTCGCCGAGAAGAGCTAGTCGGGCGCGTCGTTCAAAATGAGGTCCTTCAACGTTGTGTCATTCCCGCGATAGCGGGAATCCAGAGCCCCGGCACGCGCGGCCAAGTCTGGATGCCCGCTTTCGCGGGCATGACACTGGCGTTTCTGAGTCATCCCCGCCGCTGAGGATTCGACTCGAGTTCCCCGCGATCAACTCATTCCTGCGGCATCGCGAGCGGCGCGTCGGGGATGGCCGAGGCGAGCGGCCCGGGACCCGACCCGTCGCGCTGATAGATGTCGGGGCGGAACTGAACGATGCCGTCCGGCGTCGCCCAGGCGGTGACATACACCCAGTAGACGTTGACGGGCGTCGTCAATTTCACGTCGGTGCGCGCCCCCGAGCGAATGACTTCGTCGATCTGGTCGCGACCCCAACCCGGATTGTCCTTGAGCAGCCAGGCGACGTAATCGCGTACGTCTTGCACACGAACGCAGCCGGAGGAAACGAAGCGGAAGTCGTCGCCGAAGATTCCCTTCGAAGGCGTATCGTGCATATAGACGCCGTAAGGATTGGGGATGTTGACGCGCACGAAGCCGAGCGAATTGATGTCCGCGCCGGTATCCTGGCGATATTTGTAATTGGTCGCGTCGTTGCTGTTCCAGTTGATCGACTGCGGCGACACTTCCTGGCCTTCCTTGTTGAAGACGCGGATTTTTTCGTCCGTCAGATAGTTCGGATCCGCCTGCATCTTCGGGATCAGATCCTTCTTGATCAGCGAGGGCGGCACCGTCCAGAACGGATTGAAATTGATCTCCGTCGCCTTCGTCTGCATGATCGGGGATTGCCGGTCGATCTTGCCGACGCCCGCCACGTGATGTGAAAACACCACCCCGCCCTCGACGGTTTCGACCGCCGCGGCCGGAATGTTGACCATCACGAATCGCGACCCCAGATCGCCCGAGAACGCGCGCAGACGGACGATATTGGTCTGCAATTGCTGAAGCCGCGTGTCGGCGGTGACATTGAGCTCGGCGTATGTGGCTTCGCCGACAACGCCGGTAGGGCTCAAGCCATGACGCAATTGAAACCGTTTGACCGCCGCTTCGACGAAGGAATCGAAGGTCGGCCCGTTGCCGGTGGCTGGATCCAGGTCCCCCGAGACGTTCAGCCGCTGCCGCAAGGCCTGGACGGCCCTCGACCTCATGCCCACCCTGAGATCGGGCCCTACCGGGACATTATTCCAACCGCCGCGCTCGACAATTCCCTGATAGGCCTGGATCGCCGCGTCGGTCGCGGCCACCGTCGCTGACGAAAGCACCGGTGTCGATTCGCGACTGACCGAAATGCTTTCCGAAGTCTCATAGCTCTGACGCCATTCGGCTTGGCCGCCCAGACCTTCCTCGGCCCGAAGCGCCAGAGGCGTCATGGCGCTCGAGGCGGCAGCGAAAGCAGTGAAGCCCGCGAGAAGGGCGCGTCGGCCCCGGCGAGCAAATTGCAAATTGGTCATGGAAAGACGAAGCCCCATTCTCTCTCGAAGACCGCCGCCAGCGCGCGATTCGCGCGCTCGAGCGCGCCTCTTCCCGTGTCGCCGCCATGTAGCAGTGATTTAATCCGAAATGCTTAAGAAACCGATTCATCGGGCGATTTTGTGGCCGCTCGGCCGACGCACGAACCCGTGATCACCGTTGGCAATGCCGCCCAACGCAAAAGGGACGCCGCTCGGGCGTTCCCTTTTCTTTTCCCCGCAGTTGCGCGGTTCAGAGTCGATATTTGATCTGGTCGGTCCAAAAACGCTCGAGACGGCAGAGCGATAGATTCAACCGGGCGAAGTCCTCGGTCATGACCCCGCCGATCTGCTCCACCGTCATCGCATGTTTTTCATAGAGACCCACAACGATCATGTGAACTTCGCGGCCTTTTTCCGTGAGGCTGATGCGGACCGCACGGCGGTCGATGCGCGAGCGAGCGTGGTGCAGATAGCCCATCTCTACCAGCTTCTTGACGTTGTAGGAGACGTTGGAGCCGAGATAGTAGCCGCGCGTGCGCAATTCGCCGGCCGTCAGCTCCTTGTCGCCGATGTTATACAAGAGAAGGGCTTGCACCGCGTTGACGTCGGAGCGACCGCGCCGATCGAACTCGTCCTTGATCACGTCGAGCAGGCGACGATGCAGCCGCTCGACCATCGTCAATGCTTCGAGATAGACTGGTCGGATCGTCGCGATTCGATCCGCGCGGACGCCGTTATCTTCCTTTTTCGCAAGATTGCTCATGGAACACTCGCTTGTTTAGATGGCTTCGGCCGAGGTTGTTGCCCATCCCTCTTATGCCATGGACTGTAGCGGTAGCCACTGAATACGGGTTTAAGAGTCAAGATGAATCCAAGGTTTCCTTGAAGCGGTAAACCTATGCTGAATCAAAACGTTCGTTTACTATGCATTTGCGTTAACCAAGCGACATCCGAGGTCCGCGCCGGGCGTTCTCGCGCGACGCGAATGCCTCGGGGATCGACCGGCGGAATAGCCGAGCGCCGCTGTGGGGCTCAGTCGCGTTCGTGCTTCGCGCCCCAGCTGAGGCCGAAATAGATGCAGACGAGCACGATATTGAGG
>JBAQGU010000995.1:0-15917 GCA_049287975.1 Roseiarcus sp. | reverse complement strand
TGCGAGGCCAGAGGCATCGCGACTTCCGCGTGCGCCGAAGCGGCCGAGATCGCAAGGGCCAAGATCGCGACCGAAGCTCTCGGATGCGAAAATCCCAACTTCATCAGATATCTCCGACATCGTTCGCAGGCGTGGATCGGACCTTGTCATCGCATTTTCCGGCGCTTTCGTGGCAGCCGCGGGCCGAGTTCAACTTTCGTCCGACTCGCCGACCGGGCCCCATGCCCGCTCGAGCGGCGCCGGTTCGAGCGGCTCCTCGTCCGGGCGCAACGCATCCGCGTCGTCGGGCTGAGGCACGCCGAAGCCGGCGGGCAGTCGGCCCTCGAACAAGCCGGCGCCCTGCAATTCGTCGAGACCGGGCAGGTCGCCGATCGTGTCGAGACCGAAGTGAACCAGAAAGGCGGGCGTCGTGCCATAGGTTATCGGGCGTCCGGGGGCTTTTCGGCGCCCGCGCATGCGCACCCAGCCCGCCTCCATCAACACGTCGAGCGCCCCCTTCGAAACGGCGACGCCTCGGATGTCCTCGATATCCGCGCGTGTCACCGGCTGGTGGTAGGCCACTATCGCGAGCGTCTCGATAGCCGCGCGCGACAGCTTGCGCTTTTCCTGGTCCTCGCGCGCGAGCAGCCAGGCGAGATCCGGCGCAGTGCGGAACATCCAGCGGCCCGCCGCCCGCACGAGGTTGACGCCGCGTCCGGCGTAGAGGCGCTGCAACTCGCTCATGACGCCGCCCACGTCGCAGCCATCAGGCAGTCGAGCGGCCAACACGGCCTCCTCGACAGGCTCGGACGCGGCGAACACCAGCGCCTCCACGACGCGGACGTCGTCCTGCTGAAACCGCCGTTGCGCGGGGTCGTCAAAAAGCTGTGTTACAGCGCCCATCGTCGATCCTGCTGCGTTTCTCGATCTCACGCTTCGGCCCCGGCGCCAGGGGCCGCCCGCGCCGATACGGCGAGGGCGCGCATATAGAGCGGCGCGAAGGCGCGTTCTTGTCTGAGCTCCATCAACCCTTCGCGCACCAGTTCGAGCGAGGCCGAGAAGGACGAGGCGCGCGCGGTGCGGCGCATTTTCGGTTCGACGCCCCAAGCGATCAGCCAGCTCTCGAGGTCGGTCCATTCCACGGTCTGGCCGAGCAGCCGGGTCAGCATCTCGCGCGCCTCGGCGAGCGACCAGACTTCGCGCTTCTGGAAGCGGACATGTGCGCGCGCGCGTTTCTGGGTCTGGCGCGCGTAAGCGGAAAGCAGGTCGTAGAGCGTCGCCTCGAACGTGACCTTCGTCGCCGCCGACGCGATCGGCTCGGGCGCGCCGCGTGCGAAGACGTCGCGGCCGATACGGGGCCGGCTGATCAGCAGCTCGGCCGCGCGTCGGATTTGCTCGAGTCGACGCAGGCGTCGCGCGAGCGCGTCCGCGAGCCCAGCCGCGTCCTCCGCCTCCGCTTTCGGCGGAACGGGGAGCAGGAGCCGCGATTTCAGGTAGGCGAGCCATGCGGCCATGACGAGGTAATCGGCGGCGAGCTCGAGCCGCAGTTCGCGCGCGGCCTCGACGAAAGCGAGATATTGGTTGGCGAGTTCGAGAATCGAAATGCGGACGAGATCGACCTTCTGGCGGCGCGCGAGCTCCAGCAGCAGGTCGAGCGGGCCTTCGAAGCCGTCGAGATCGACCTTGAACGCGGGCTCACCGGCCCCGCGGTCGGCTTCGAAATCATCCTCGAGCGCGGACGCGCCAGCCATCCGAATCGCCTCTCATCATCCCTAGTGGATCATGGCGCGCGACCGCCCGCGCCGCAAGCCGACATCCGCGCACGTCCACCACTCGCGCCGGCGACCCGCATGCGCAACGGCTGTCTCAGCAACGTCGAGACTATCGGCCTTTGACGCCTGGGTCGGTTCGCAAGGCTACTTTCGGCGATATGGGCAGCATTAGAGTAGCGATCGGACAGCATCTCGGTCACAGGTCGAAATATATCTGATTCTCCTGGGTCGGCGCCAATCTCTACCGCGGTAGCGTCGCTGAATTGTGTCGTAAACCCAACATTCGCTCTTAACCGTAGTCATAAAGGTAAATAATTGGTTTCACACCAAGATCGGGCCATGTCGATTGTAATCGCGGAGCGTCCGGATACTGTCATCGTCGTCGGTCAATATGACTGCACGACAAACCCCGCGGGTCGCTCGGGTCCGCCGCATCTCCCGGGTCCGTGGGGTCGGCCGGTCTGGGGCAGCTTAGGAGTGGCCTCCTCGAAGCTGTCTCGGACCGGCCACTATTTCGCGCAGGGACCCCTTCCCCGAGGGGGGAGCGCGGTCGGCGACTGCGCCAATAGCAGCGCCCGTCGGCGTTCAATATCGCCGCAAGAGGCTGACCAGCTTGCCCTGGATGCGCACTCGGTCGGGACCGAATATGCGCGTCTCGTAGGCGGGATTGGCCGCTTCGAGCGCGATCGAGGCGCCACGGCGCCGAAGGCGCTTGAGCGTCGCCTCCTCGTCGTCGATCAGCGCGACGACGATGTCGCCGGTCTCCGCCGTGTCCTGCTTGCGAATGATCACGGTGTCGTTGTCGTGGATCCCCGCTTCGATCATCGAATCCCCGCGGACCTCGAGCGCGAAATGCTCGCCCCCGCCGAGGAAATCGGAGGGCATGGCGAGGGTCTGCGTGCGCGTCTGGATCGCCTCGATCGGCGTGCCGGCGGCGATGCGGCCCATGATCGGCACCATCACGGGATGATTTTCGTTTTCGCCGGTCGCCGAGGGCGGGCGCATGCGGCCGAGATTCCCGGAAATGACGCTCGGGGAAAATTTCTGTGGCCGAGCCTGGGCGACAGTCGCGGATTCGGGCAGACGCAGCACCTCGATCGCGCGCGCGCGATTGGCGAGCCGCCGGATGAAGCCGCGCTCTTCCAGCGCCATGATCAGCCGATGAATGCCCGACTTGGAGCGTAGATCGAGCGCCTCCTTCATTTCGTCGAAGGACGGCGGCACGCCCTCGTCCTGCAGGCGCTCGTGAATGAAACGAAGCAACTCGCTCTGCTTCCTGGTCAGCATGGCAGTCTCCCGAACGGCGCGGCGCGAATCAACGGCAGCGAACGACTTGACGCGAGAATCGCGGCGAAGCGTAAACAGATCGCGAACATGTGCCTATATGTTCGCTTTGCGTTCCGCAAGAGGTACAAAGCTTGCAAAACGGTCTGACGCGCGAGATTTTGCAAACCGATCTGAAGCGCGAGGCCATTCTCACCGCGCCGGATCATGTCTGGGTCGCGGACATCACCTACATCCGGCTGCCGGAGGAGTTCGTCTAGAGCGAAACCGAATTACAGTGACGCACCAATATTTGGTCATGCGGGAAGCACGACGGGAAGCGCCGAAAAGGTAAATGCGGTCGTGTCACTGCGAATCCCCGACGGCTTCTTGGAGCTCGACCTCGGCCGTCATGTCGGGCAAAAAACCTCGCCCCGTCTCTTGCAAGCTCGCGTCGTCGCCGCGGAGCGCCGGTGACGTTTGACGAGCGGGCCCACGCCAAGCCCAAGGCGGTGAGAGCGGCGGTTCTTCGCAACATGGACGTCCATGCCGGCAGGCAGCCGCGGCAACACTCGTCCCGGCGCCTTCGGCCGCTTGGCTGGTCCGTCGTCGTTCGCTTTTCGTTCTCGTCTCCGCTGTGGTAGACTGCAACCCAAACGATTCGGAACCCCAATCCCGCATGACCGACGACCTGTTTGGCAGCCCACCGCCGCCCCGTAAGATTCCGCCCGCCAAGGGCAAGCCGGCGCCCCGCGCGGGCACGCCCGGAGAGGGCGAATACAACGCGTCCTCGATCGAGGTGCTGGAGGGGCTGGAGCCGGTGCGGCGCCGGCCGGGCATGTATATCGGCGGCGCCGATAGCAATGGCCTGCACCATCTGTTCGCCGAAGTCATCGATAATGCGATGGACGAGGCGGTCGCGGGCCACGCTACCTTCATCGAGGTCGTCATGGAGGAGGGCGGCTGGCTCGCCGTCACCGACAACGGCCGCGGCATGCCGGTTGATCCGCATCCGAAATTCCCGGGCAAATCCGCGCTCGAGATCATCATGACCAAGCTGCACGCGGGCGGCAAATTCGACAGCGGCGCCTACGAGACCTCGGGCGGCCTGCACGGCGTCGGCGTCTCCGTAGTCAACGCGCTCTCCGCGCGAACCGAGGTCGAGGTCGCGCGCGCGCAGACGCTCTATCGCCAGTGCTTCGAGCGGGGCGAGCCCGTGAGCAAGCTGGAAATCGTCGGCAAGGCGCCCAACCGGCGCGGCACCAAGGTGCGCTTCCTGGCGGACCCGCAGATCTTCGGCGCGGGCGCGAGGTTCGATCCAGCGCGGGTCTTCAAGATGACGCGCGCCAAGGCCTATCTGTTCGGCGGCGTCGAAATCCGCTGGCGCTGCGCGCCGGCCCTGCTGGACGCGCAAGGCAAAACGCCGCCCGAGGCGGTGTTTCACTTCCCCGGCGGCCTCAAGGACTATCTCGCCGCCGACATCGAGGGCCAGGACATGGTCGTCGATCAGCCGTTTACCGGCAAGTTGGAGAAGTCGGGTAAACACGGCTCGGTCGAATGGGCGGTCGCCTGGCTCGCAGCCGAGGATGGGTTCGTCCATTCCTACTGCAACACGATCCCGACGCCGGACGGCGGCACGCACGAGGCGGGCCTGCGTATTGCGCTGCTGCGTGCGGTGAAGGACCACGCCGAGCGCATCGGGCAGGCCAAACGCGCTTCCGTCCTGACGACCGATGACGTCATGTCGGGCTGCGCCGCGCTGATCTCGGTCTTCATCCGCGAGCCGGAATTCCAGGGCCAGAACAAGGGCCGGCTGCAAACCGCCGAAGCCGCTCGCATCGTCGAGACGATTCTGCGCGATGCGTTCGATCATTGGCTGGCCGCGGCGCCGAGCCAGGCCCTGCGGCTGCTCGACTTCACGGTGGAGCGCGCCGACGAGCGGCTGCGCCGGCGCGCCGAGAAGGACATCGCGCGTAAGACCGCCGTGCGCAAACTGCGGCTGCCCGGCAAGCTCGCCGATTGCTCCAACACTTCGGCGCAGGGCTCCGAACTGTTCATCGTCGAGGGCGATTCCGCCGGCGGATCGGCCAAACAGGCGCGCGACCGCGCTTCGCAGGCGATCTTGCCCCTGCGCGGAAAAATCCTCAACGTCGCCTCGGCGACGCGCGACAAGCTCGCGGGGAACCAGCAGCTTTCCGATCTCATGCAGGCCCTGGGCGTCGGCTCGGGATCGCACTACAAGTCCGCCGATCTGCGTTACGACAAGATCATCATCATGACCGACGCCGACGTCGACGGCGCGCACATCGCTTCGTTGCTGATCACGTTCTTCTATCGGCAGACCCCGAAGCTGATCGACGAAGGCCATCTCTATCTCGCCGTGCCGCCGCTCTATCGGTTGACGCAGGGCGCCAAGTCCATCTACGCGCGCGACGATGCCGACAGGGAACGGTTGATGAAGAGCGGTTTTTCCGGGCGCGGCGCGATCGAGGTCAGCCGCTTCAAAGGACTCGGCGAAATGCCGATGCGGGATCTGCGCGAAACCACGATGGACCCGGCGAGGCGCACATTGCTGCGCGTCGCGATCGCACGCGACGACGGCGCGCGCACCGCCGACACGGTCGAGCGGCTGATGGGCTCAAAACCCGAGGCGCGCTTCGCCTTCATCCAGGAACGGGCGCCGCAGGCGCGCGAACTCGTCGATATTTGACTCCCTCGGCAAGGGTTCGTTTACCCTGCCGCGCGTAATATGGAGGCGATGCCGCTGGTTCTACGAGACCGAAAGAATGGAAATGGATTCCGAGACGCCTGCCGACCCGCGCATGGTCGGCTTCGCCGCGACATGGGCCGCCGTCATATCGGTGACCTGTGTGTTGATCGGCGAGGGCGTTGCGCAATTCTCGGGCCCGAACGCGCCGACGAACGGCGGCCAGATCGCCACCGACAGCCCAGCGAAAACGGCGCAGCCCAATCTCAATACGATAGACTTTGCGACGACGGGCTCGACCAAGGATCAGACGATCGTCATCAGCCCTTGCACAGGCAAGCCAATCGCGCCGTGAGGACGGCGAAGCGACGAAGCGATCAACTGAGATTCTGCCTAAAAATACCTCACGAATGATCTAGCAAAATCGAAGAGAGCGTGGTAATTGTCTGCTGCTCGGCAACGACATCGTGGCGCGATCGGCCGGGCAGGTTTGGACGATGTGGAAGCAAATAGGGGATTCGACCCAGTCGATGGCCCGGTGGCGGCGGCCATGCAGGCCGGTACGTCCCTGCGCCTATTTCCTATATTTTTCAGTCGCGTGTTTGCGCGCTAGAGCGCGGTCTGGGCGAGCGTGGCGCGCTCGCGCCTCTGTCTTTTTTCTGAAATTGAGCGCGCCGGGTCGCGCCGACACGAGGTTTCGCCGCAACTCGGCGGGACAGCGGGGCGTTTTCCGTAGAGGCGGAAGCGCTTCCGAGGTACTTATTGGGCGGAGATTTGGGGTCACATGAGCAAGGGTAAGGATTTCAGGGCGCCTCGCAAGCGCGGATTCGACGACGATGGGCCGATGCCCTTCGAGCCGAAGACGCGCAGTTCGCGCGCCTTCGGGGGCGGCCCCGATAGCGGCTTTGGCGGCGCGTCTTTGGGCGGTCCGGGCGGAGCGGCGGCGGCGCCGGTCAGCGGACCGACGGTCGACGCTGTGGTGAAGTGGTTCAAGGCGGATAAGGGCTACGGCTTCGTCGAGTTGGCGGGCGGCCAAGGCGACGCGTTCCTGCACGCCAACGCGTTGCACGCATCGGGCCACGAGACGGTTCCGGCGGGCGCCAAATTGCGCGTGATCGTCGGCGCTGGCGCCAAGGGCGCACAGGTCACCCGGGTGGTCGAAGTCGACGCGGCCGGCATCGTGGAGGCGCGCCCGCAGCGCTCGTTCTCCTCCGACGCGCCGCGGCCGCCGCGCCGCATGGCGCCCGATCCATCGAGCGCGGTCGCCGTCAGCGGCAAGGTCAAATGGTTCGACGACGCCAAGGGCTTCGGCTTCGTCGCCAGCGACGACGGCGGCAAGGACGTGTTCGTACATATCTCCGTGCTCGGCCCCGCTGGCATCTCGCATCTGGCCGAGGGCCAGCATGTGAACATGCGCGTCGTGGATACGCCCAAGGGCCGCGAGGCGATCGCGCTTTCGCTGTGAGAAGATGAGCGGTCCGGGGCCGTCGCCCCGCCGAGCGCGCGCGTGCGAGCGGCGGAGCTTTTTTGAAATGCAGCCTTCTCGCGAAATTGGACGCCTGATCGATATCATGGCGGCGCTGCGAACCCGTGGGTCCGGTTGTCCGTGGGACCTCGAACAGACCTTCGCCACGATCGTCCCCTTCACGCTCGAGGAAGCCTATGAAGTCGCCGACGCGGTCGAGCGCGGCGATTTCGCGGATTTGCGCGACGAACTCGGCGATCTCCTGCTGCAAGTCGTCTTCCACGCACGTATGGCGGAAGAGGAGGGCCGCTTCGAATTCGGCGACGTCGTCGAGGCGATCACCGCCAAGATGATCCGTCGGCATCCCCATGTTTTCGCGGACGCCCGCGATCTTTCGCCCGACGAGGTCAAGGCGCTCTGGGGTCAGATCAAGGCGCAGGAGCGCGCGCGCGACGGCGCTGAAGGCCCCCGACGCGTCCTTTCCGGCGTCCCGCTCGCCCTGCCTGCGCTGACCCGCGCCCTCGAGTTGCAGAAAAGGGCGGGCAAGGTAGGGTTCGACTGGGCGGAGGCGCGCTCCGTCCTCGCCAAATTGCGCGAGGAGCTCGACGAGATCGAAACCGAAATCGCGGCGGGCGACACCAACGCCGCCGCGGGCGAAATCGGCGATCTGCTGTTCGCAGTCGTCAATCTCGCGCGCCATCTCGCCGTCGACCCCGAGGCCGCGCTACGCGGGACCAGCGCCAAATTCGAGCGCCGATTCGGCCATATCGAAGCGCGCCTCGCTGCCGAAGGACGCGCCCCCGCCGGCGCGAGTCTCGACGAGATGGAAGCGCTCTGGGTCCAGGCGAAGCGGGGCGAGCGGGGCGGATGACTGCCTTTGTCGCTCTGTTGCGGGGCGTCAACGTCGGCGGCGCGCACGGGCTGCCTATGACCGCGCTGCGGGGGCTGTTCGTAGAAGCAGGCGCGCTCGGGGTCGAGACGGTGATCCAGAGCGGCAATGTCATCTTCGAGAGTCGCGAGCCCGGCGCCACGGCGATCATCACCGCGGTCGGCTCGGCGATCTCGCGCGATTTTGGCTTCGATGTCCCGATCGTGCTGCGCAGCGCTCGACAGTGGCGGGCGCTGATCGATGGCAACCCTTACTTGGATCGGGGCGTCGATCCGAAGGCGCTTCACGCAGGTTGCCTTTCGGCTCTTCCCGATCCGGCGCGGACGATGCGGCTCGATCCGCGCCGCTCGTCGCCAGACGAATTCGAATTGCGCGGCGAGACCCTCTATCTCAGCCTTCCCAACGGAGTCGCCCGCTCGAAACTGACCAACTCCTGGTTCGATTCGACGCTCGGCGTGGTCTGTACGATCCGGAATTGGGCCACCGTGACGCGGCTGGCGCAATTGTTGGATGCCCGCGCGAGCTGACGCGGTAGCCAACCGCGTTGTCCCGCTGGCCTGCGGCTCCGCAAAATGAGGCGCTCTACGTAGCCGCGCTCGGCGAGCGCGGCTACCTCAGGAGTCCCTCCAGCCCCGCACAACTCGCCTGAGCTGAGCCGTCCCCATCTACCCAACGAGGCCGGGCGCTGCCCATGGGCTCCACGAACTCCACGAAAGCCGAACGTGCGACGATTCTTCGTCCGACCGACTTCACCGGGGGCGGCGAGCTCGCCTTCGCGCATGCGCTGAGGATCGCGCTCGAGGCCAAGCAGGTTTTGTCGCTCTTGCGGGTGAAGAGCGAGGCCGAAGTCTCGCCGCATGTTCTCCGGGCTTCGCCACGTCATCGAAGTCCTGGTCCGCTGGAAGATGTTGAGCGCCGATGCTCCGGCGTCGACGCTGAACACCGAACTCGATCTCGAGGTTTCCCAGCGTCAGCGTCCCGGCCGTCAACGACCGCACAGGCATCTTGGATTTTCTCGACGCGCACCCCTTCGACCTCGCCGTGATCGCCACCCACGAGCGAAAGGGACTGGCGCATTGGCTGGACGCCTCCGTCGAACAAAAGGCGCTGCGCAAGACCGGCGGCCGGCACGGCCTGCTGGCAGCCCTTCGCGGCAGCGTGACCGCGCGGATTTTCGACGGCGCCCACTGGCCGCTGCTGGCGGTCCCTCTGAGCTGACGCGGCCGCCGACCCCGCCTCAGTACGCGACGTGCATTACCTCGCCGCGCCGCTCCGGGCTGAAGCGGATCACGATGACGATCGCGACCGCGACGACGCCTGCGACCAGCGCGAGCGCGAACCTGTAATCGCCGCCCGACGCCTCGGCGATCTTGGCCTGGAACGGGCCGTTGTAGGAAGCGAGGAAATTGCCTGCCTGATAGACGAAGCCGGGCAAGGTCGCGCGCACCGGGCCCGGCGAGAGTTCATTGAGATGGGCGGGAATGACGCCCCAGGCGCCCTGGACGCTGATCTGCATGATGAACGCGCCGATCGCGAGCAAGACGGGCGTCGACGAATAGGCCCACAGCGGCAGCGCCGGCAGCGCGATGAGCGCGGCGATCGTGATCGCGTTGACGCGGCCGATCTTCTCCGAAACGAAGCCGAACAGCAGCCCGCCGGCGATGGCGCCGAGGTTGGCGACGATCGTTATCCAGCTGACGGTCGTATGGTCGAACTGATGCTGCTTTTGCAGGAAGGTCGGATAGAGGTCCTGCGTGCCGTGACTGAACAAGTTGAAACACATCATCAGCACGACCGCATAGAGCGCAATGCCCCAATTGGCCTGCAAAGTGGCGATCAGCTTCGGCTTGGGCGCCTTCTGAGCCTCGGCGAATGCCGGCGATTCCGGCACGTGCGAGCGGATGAACAGCACGACGAGCGCGGGAATAAAACTGAGCAGGAACATCGCGCGCCATCCGATGGTGAAGCCGCCGAAGCTGCGCTGATAGAGCAAGCCGTAGGCGACCGAGGCGAGCAGATAGCCGGTGGGATAGCCGCATTGCAGAATGCCGGACACCGCGCCGCGCGCCCGCGGCGGAATCGACTCCATTGCCAGCGAACTCCCCAGGCCCCACTCGCCGCCCATCGCGATGCCGAACAGCGCCCTGAGCGCCAAGAACATCCATAGCGTCGGCGCGAAGGCGGCGAGGGCCCCGACCACGGAATACGAGATGATGTCGAGCATGAGGATCGGCTTGCGGCCGAACCTGTCGCCGAGCCGGCCGAAGATGAAGGCGCCAACGAAGCGCATGGCGAGCGTGAGAAACAACGCGTAGGAAACGGCCGAAACTTCGACGCCGAATTCCTTCGCGATGTCTCCCAACAGGAAGACGAGCAGAAAGAAATCGAAGGCGTCGAGCATCCAGCCGAGGAAGGCGGCGAGGACGGTTTTTTGCTGTTCACTCGTCAGGTTCACGGGCTCCCCCTCGCGGCCTAAATTCTCGAGTCAGCCGAGTCGCCTCTGGTCTGGGCCGTCGCGGCATATCGCCGAGGGACGCCCCGGAGGTCAACCGCAAACCTGTGCCATCGGGTTTCAAACCGAAAGAGCGAAAAAGTCCCTTTTCCAACTTTACCGCGGCGTCGGCTTCCCTTCGGCCGCGTTATTGGCGCAATCGAGCCATGTTCGGCAGCCTCGCGAAGCGTGGGCTCGAGCGCAATTTGCGTTGCTGGGGGCCGGGATAGAGTGCATGGGTGCAGGAGGCGTTCTGACTGAAAGAAGTTTGACCGTAGCATCCATTTCGATTATTGGAAATAGAATGTCCATTCAATTGTGTGCGCGTAAAGGCGTCGCGAATTGGACTGCGCGGGAGAGGCGAGGACCTCGATAACCCAGCAGGTCAGGGAAATCCTGCATGGTCCGTGAAGGTTCTCTCGATTCACCACAGCCGTCGGCATTCGGGGCGGCAACGTCCGACTTGACAGCGCCCGCCAGATGTTCTCCGCGCGATCCCCGCCAATCGGCTCCTTTTCATGCCTTGCGCCGCTTCCATTGCTTCACCTCTCCCATTATGCGCCAAGATTGGCTCCGGCCAAGGTTCGCGGCGTTCGCCATAGCGCGGGCACGGCCCTCGTTATCTCGCCGGTCCCGCACCGTCGCCACGATGGCCTTTGCCAGCAAATTGGGTTCTTCGACGTTCTCGAAACCGCCGTGTCGGCTATGTTCGTCGGCCCTCCGCCCCCTCTAACCCAGGGTATATTTTATCCGCCTTGTTGTGGGGTGCAGGAGCAAGCGATGCAGCGGTTCAGCGGTTCAGCTGCTGCCATAGTGCGCGACGGTTGCTGGCCTCGATCCGCAGGGTCAATATCGCGTTGACTAGCTGGGCGGATGCAAAGGGTTTGTTCAACATGACGCTGTTTGTCACCCCTTTTGAAGCCCAGCCGAGGGCTGCTTCGGATCGCCGGACAGTTGCGCGTCCGTGCCCCGCGGCGGAAGCGAGCGCCGAGGAGCAGGGACGCGAGCTGGTTCATCGTACGTGCCGAACCGGCCGGTCTGGCGGTGGAAAAAGTCCGTGAGGATCGTGAACCCATAAGTTCGGAATGTCTCCTCTATCACAGAGAGCGAGCCCGTCGAGAAACGCTCGACACAGGCGCGGACCTCGCCGGAATCCTGCCTGAAGACGCGCAACTCGAACACTTCCTCGCCGGCTTCGCGGTCGCGGATTTCACCGACGCGCGCATCGCGGCGTTGATCGAGAGCCGGATGGCGGCTCGAGAACAGCCGCAGCTTTGGCGTTGCGCGGGATTGCCGAGAGGCTCTGGTCATGGTTACTCGTGAGACAACGAGGCCCGAGTCGCCGCGCCGAGGGAGGGAACATGAGACTGGCCCAGATCACCGACGAGAAAGACAAGCGCGCGCTGGTCGTCACCGCGCGCGGCGAAAGCCGGCTCGTGAAGGGTGCCCGCACGACGCTCGAACTCGCCAGGCAGGCCATCGAGGCCGGAGCGCCCTTGCGCAAGCTGATCGCCGACCGCGGCGTCGGCAAGCCGGTCGATCTCGCCGCCGCGGTGAAGGAGAAGCGGGTTCTCCTGCCGATCGACCACCCTGATCCCGCGCATATCTATGTCACCGGCACGGGGCTGACGCATCTCGGCTCGGCCGAGGGGCGCGACAAGATGCACAAGAACCTCGAGGACCCTTCCACCCTCACCGACTCGATGCGGATGTTCAAGCTGGGCCTCGAGGGCGGCAAGCCAGGGAAGGGCGCGGCCGGGGTCCAGCCCGAATGGTTCTACAAGGGCGACGGCTCGACGCTGGCCCCGCCCGGCGGCGATCTCGTGAGCCCGAATTTCGCGCTCGACGGCGGCGAGGAGCCGGAGATCGTAGGCATCTATGTGATCGACCCGCAAGGCGCGCCGGTGCGCGTCGGCTTCGCGCTAGGCAACGAATTCTCCGATCACGTCACCGAGCGGGAGAACTACCTCTACCTCGCCCATTCCAAGCTGCGGCCGTCGAGTTTTGGCCCCGAGCTCCTGGTCGGCGATCTCCCGCTCGACGTCCAGGGGGTCTCGCGCATCCGCCGCGGCAAGTCCATCGTCTGGGAGAAGCCGTTCCTCTCCGGCGAGCAGAACATGTCGCACGCGATCGCCAACCTCGAGGCGCATCATTTCAAATACGCCCTGTTCCGCCGCCCGGGCGACGTCCACGTGCACTTCTTCGGCACCGCGACGCTCTCGTTCAGCGAGGGGATCAAGCCGGAAAAGGGCGACTGGTTCGAGATCGAGGCGGAAGCGTTCGGCCTGCCGCTGCGCAACCGGCTGGCGGTCGGGAAGGCGGAGAAGGTGAAGCTGCGGGCGCTGTAGGGGAGGCGCCCGGCTGAGTCCTGCATGGAGGGTTTTCAAGCAGTTGGGCGCCTTTTTCTGTCCCGTTTGGACTCGTATAGAACATTACTAAAATGTAACTAACATCGTCACGCCACGCGCGAGCGTCGGCCTGCGTCGCGAGTTGCTGACGACCCGCAATCTGGACACGGTGCTCGACATGCCGCAGGGCACGTTCCAGGGCGCCGGGGTCAAGAGCGGGTTGCGTCCTAGCAGCGAGCACTCTCATTACCGCCACGCGTCGAGGCGCGATGTTCGCCTACGCCGACGAAACTTTCCCCCGTCATTGCGAGCAAAGCGAAGCAATCCAGACCAAGCCGCCGCAGGAAACGTTTCCGTGCACGGCGGCTTGGTTCGCCCGTTGCGCTCGACCATTTCGGTGGGGCCACCGGAATGGTTCCCCGACGAGTTTGCATCCCAGATCGATCGGTTGCGCACCACCTCCTTGTAGAATTTGCGGTGGGCGGCCAGCCCGTCGAGACAAGCGCTCGCGGCAGCGGCTTAGTCTGGATTGCTTCGCTTTGCTCGCAATGACGGGGGCGTCGGGATGACCCCGGTCATGGCGGGACGTGCGCAGCATAGCCTCGCGTCCGCCTGTGGCCGCCACGGTCATGCCTCTGATTTTCATGCTAAAGTCTCAATATTCTGAGTTTCTTTAGCGCCGAGTTCCGTCATTTCTTCCACTATCGTCTCTCGCAAGCAGCTTCTTCCGCTCGCGCTCGATCTGCGAAATGCTCTTCGGCGGCGTCGGCAAATCTTCCGGCATACCGCCTCCGAGTTCCGCGATTGTATTGCGAACTTTGCGGCCGACCTCAAAATGCAGAGTGTTCGCCTCGAGCTTGCCTTTCACGCCTTCGCGGCGGAGCTTATCCTCCGTTTGCGTGGCCCGAAAGAGATTGGCGGCGAGTTCGGTGCTGCCCATGTAGTCGATAATTTCCTCGCTCTGCTTCAATCCTTTTCGCGATTGAATCTCCTCGGCGCCCAACTCGCCGTAGAGGCCACGATAGCCGTGGTCCTGAAAAATCGCATAGTCCAGAGAAGTTTCGACCCCCGACTGCTTGGCCGCCGCGCTCAGCGCCTTGTTATGCTCGCTCAATTCGCCGCGTAGCATCAGACGGCGGTCATCCTCCGAGAGACGCTGAAAACCAGCGCCCTCCTGCAATTCCTGGCGGCGGGTCTGGATGGCGAAATAGGTCTGCCCCAATGCGATTACAGGCTTCGCCGGGTCGCCGTTTTGTACGATGAGATAGCATGCATATCGCGAAAGGCGAATATCCGAAATCCGACGTATCGCGCCGGAGCCGATCGGCACCATTTCGGTGAAGTCACCAAAATGGTCGGCAACCACATAACCCGCTGTCTTGCAAGCGGTCTTGGCTTTCGCGACGACGTTCTGAAAATTTCTGTAGTCCTGGTAGCCGAGAATCGGCGCGATTTGCCGCGCGCGCCAAAATTCGGCGCCGTCCTGATCGGTCCGTTTGATCGACTCGAAGGTTTGGTGGTGCTGGTCGGAAACTTCGACGTCGGTCACGACAGCCCCCTGATTCCCGCCCGAATCTCCGCGCTCCGCGTCCATCGCGGGCATCTCGTCCATGATCTCCAGCGGCTCGCGCAACGCTTCTTCCTCCGATCTTGCTCGGGTTCTTCCCGACAGGTCCCAGGCCACGATCGATTTCGTGGGCGTTCATGGTCCACGAATTGTCGCTCTCGGCAAAATCAGCCAGAAACGTTACGAAATACTTGAGGCCGGCGTCGGTCAGCGCGTTGGTCAGAGCACGGCGTTCGGGTAAGCTCGCCTGTCCATACCCGCGAAAGCGGGTATCCAGCGGGCCGCGACGCGGCGGTGGCGGGAGTAGCGGAAATTCCGCCAGCGTCGTGGTATTTTGGATCCCGCTTTCGCGGGTATGACACGAGGACGGGGAAGCGCCCCGTGCGAGGGCATGCGCCACGATAGCCACTCCGGTCGAGCGGCGCCCTCGCAGCTGGTCAACAATGCCTGCCTCCTGGCGCCAACGGGCTGTCCTCAGCTATGAACTGAACTGACACCGTAACCCAGAGATCGCGTCGGGGCGTCGGGGCGTCACTCGCGACGCTCTATCGCTATTTGCCCGCTGCGCGAACGGCGCACGGCTCCCGGTCCTGACTTCGCCCTAAATCGAACGCGACCCCGTTTGCGCGAGGGCAGGCGTCCCGTGCCCGTTGACGGCGGCAAGTTCGATCTTCGCTTGCTTCGCGATCTTCTTGACGGTTTTGGCGCTGACGCCGCCGATTTGCCGGGCAACCATGCTCGCGGTCGGGTTGTCTCGAAACGCCTCGATAATGCGAATCCTCTTTTCCGGCGAAAGTCTTTTTCTTTTTTCCGGATTTTCCGCGGCAAGCCGTATATTCGCCTCTTTGGCGATCTTACCGACCGTTCTCGCACTCACGTCGCCTACTTCTCTGGCGACCCCGCTTGCGTTCGGGTTGGCTTGCAGCGCCTCGATGATGCGCGCCCGCGTCTCGGGCGAAAGTCGTTTCCTTTTCCCTATCGTCACCGCCGCAAGCTGGATGCCAGCTTTTTTGGCTATCGCGCTCACGGTCGACGGATCGATGCCGCCGATTTCCCTTGCGACGGCGCTCGCGTTCGGATTTATCTTCAGCGCCTCCGCGATCTTCTCACGCGCTTCCGCGGAAAGTTTTGTCCGGCCGCTTTGGCTGGGGCTGATTCCGAGCTGGCGGGCAATGACGCCTACGGTTGCACGATTGACGCCGCCGACCTGTCTGGCGACCGCCGCCCAGTTCGGATTGCTTTGCAGCGCCTTGAGGATTTGCGTGCGTTTCGCCTGGGGAATCATGGCGCGATTAGAGCGCAGGGCGATTGCGATGACAAGGCCGGCGGGCTGTATTCAGCAATTCTAAAAGTAGGAAATTTTGAAATTTTTAGGATTCGCGAATCAGCAAAAGTCTGATTCAGGGTTGGGATGCAGCTCTTGCCCTCCCTTCTAT
>JBAQGU010000994.1:0-2038 GCA_049287975.1 Roseiarcus sp. | reverse complement strand
GTTCTTGAGCGTCTGGTCGCCGAGACGCCCGCGACGGCGTGCGTGCACTCGCTGCCGGCCTCGGTCGCTCGGTGAGCTGCCGACTGGAGCTCAGGTGGGACCCCTCCAAGGCACAAGGAGGCTAGCCCAATTTTCAGGCGCTCGTGCCTGTGTGATCTTCTCCTCGTTGGTCGCGCCGCACGTTTCGACATCTCCCAAGGAGAGAGTAAATGCGAGTGAAGAATCGTCTCGTGGTTTCTGGACTTGCCGCGTTCGTGGCTTTGGCTGGCTCGGCTTCTTTCGCCGATGACGAGGTCGTATTGAAAGTCGCGTTGAAGGGCCATCGCTTCGTGGCCGCCGAACTCACCGCGCCGGTGGGAAAGCCCCTCGAGATCGAAGTCACGAATATGGATCCCACCGAGTCTGAATTCGAGAGCAAGATGCTTCGTTTCGAGGAGGTGGTCGCCGGCAGCGGCAAGGCCACGATCAAGGTCAAAGCATTGTCGCCCGGACGGTATCGTTTTTTCGACGACTATTACAAGGAAACGACGCAGGGGTGGCTGGAGGTCCGCTGATAGCGGTAGCCTGAATTCCAGGCGCGGAATTTTAACGCGCCGGCTTGCGATGACGCGAGCCATGGCTTCGGTTCCCAATTGGGCCAAAGTCATGGATGCAAGGTGAACCTACCTAGAAGCTTAGTTGCCGGCCCGGTTGAGAAAGATGTTTCGAGAGTGTCTCCGGCTGGCAACGCAGGGACCGTCAAACTTCGCGGGCCGGCGCCATGCGCGCCAAAACGCTATCCCGAATGACATAATGGTGGAACAACGCAGCCGCGGTGTGGAGAGCCGCCAGTCCTAGCACGATATTCGCGGTAAGGCCGTGCCAATGAGTAATAGGTCTGCGCAGCGGTCGGTCGCCGAGCTGCGGTAGGCTCACGAGACCAAACAGATTGTATCCCCGAACGAAGGCGTTCGTGATCCCCAGCACGACAACGACCAGCAACAAAAGATAGAGACCGTAATGGGTCGCTTTCGCTGCTATATCGAGAACCCCCGTGTCGGCCGCTGGCAACCGCCGTCCTCCGGAGCTCCGCCAGATGATGCGCCAGACGATCACGACAGCTAGGGCGAATCCAAGCACGACGTGAATTGACCAATAATCGGTATGGAATGCGCCCTCGGGAAACCAGTCCGCAGTTTGGCCGATGATCCAAAGGATACCCACCAGTCCTGCGGTTATCCAATGTAAAAAGATAGTGGTTCGATCGTAATTTACGCTATTCGCCAAGTCTCCAGCTCCAGGTTTTTAGAGTTGTCGCGCGTTGAATTGCGCTAAACGCGCTTAACACGGACTGCTCGTAAGAGGGAGCAAAATTTCCCGCGGTGACGGGAAGCGGCGCTCGAGCGCCGGCTCGCGAGCGGTCCGATGACGACGGAAGTTCCGAAAACCGTTCCGGCGCCATCGTCGGGACGGAGGCGAGGTTGGAGCGGATAGTGAATCGCATCGGTTGTGCAGTCGCGACTGCACCTGATAAACGTTCCGTTCCAGACCTGCTGGGGTTTGATCTTACGAACGGAGAGGCTCTATGCCGGCCTATTGGATCGCCCGCGCGCGCATTATCGATCCGATCGCATTCAAGAAATACACCGATCGTTCACCCGCAATCATCGCCAAGTACGGAGGTCGATTTCTAGCTCGCGGCGGGCGGTTTCAGATTATGGAAGGCCCGAACGAGTTTCACCGGTTCGTGGTGATCGAATTCCCGACCTTCGAGCAGGGCGTCGCGTGCTTCCAATCCCCGGAATATGATGAGGCTGCCGCTTTCCGCCGGAGCGGGGGTGGTGAAGTCGAGCTCCTGACGGTCGAAGGGTGCGATGCGACGCCCCCGTAGGCACTAAGGCGACACGCAGAAACAAGTGAGCCAATTTCCTATCCGTCATTGCGAGCGAAGCGAAGCAATCCAGGGGCCGCAGTACGACCGTCTGGGTTGCTGGCGCCGCGCATGCTGTGGCCACTGGATTGCTTCGTCGCCAGGGCTCCTCAATGACGGATGGGTCGC
>JBAQGU010000993.1:0-3287 GCA_049287975.1 Roseiarcus sp. | reverse complement strand
AGCATGTCCTCGAGCAGCATGCGCAGCCACGCGGCGAACGAGTGCCGACGATCGGGGCGTGAGAGGAACGCGAGCGTCGACTGGATCCGCGCGGCGGCGTCGGGCGCGCCGGCGGGATCGCGCGAGCGCACGCCATAGCTGAGCCCGGCGATCTGATCCTTGCGGGTTTCGATCACGGCGCGCAGCAGCGGCAGTGCGTCAGCGAGCGCGCGCAGCTCGAGGAAGGAGATGCCGTTGTCCGAACGCGGGACATAGGAGAGATTGACGCCGAACGGATAGTCCCACTGCCGGCCTTTCACATCAGGCGGGGCCTGCGGCGCGAGCGGCTGCTGCGGCCCGAACCAGGTGTCAGGGCCGACGCCCGTGATCGCGTAGCGCGCGGCGGCGGCAAGGCGCTGGAACACGCCGGGCGGCAACGGGGTCTGAACGCCGTCCGAGGGCATGAGGAGCTTCCTTGTGGCGGGAGGCGCGCCAGGCGGCGCCGGTGCGGAGACGTGGCGAGGCGGCTGCGCTGGTGGGCGAGGGGCGGCGTATCAACGAATGAGCAAATTCGGGCAGCGGCAGCCGGTCCGACATCGGGTGCAGCGCGCGGCGGCAAAACCATCCGCGCCGTAGCAATCTTGATTACGGCTGCTTCAATTCATCAAGACTCAAAGCCAGATATTTCTCGTATATCGGCTTGAGGACGTCGAAATATATCTGTCCCATCAAGCCTACCGGACGAGCGAAGAGCAATGTTCAAGAACTATGGCTCAAATCGAGCGATTCCGAAACTTGGAGATGACCGATAAAAGGACCGGAAGCGCACTGATATCGTCGAATCCCGCGCGCATATATTCGACGATATTTCTTCGCGAAAGATCGCCAGCGCTTGTCAGAAGGTCAGCGGAAATTGAGAGAAGTCTGTGTTGGATTTCGTTGATTTTAATCAACTTGTCGATATCGACAGAGTTGCGGTCTAAGTAAGTGGTACGGGCAACGATAGTTAGTGAAAGGCAAGCACTCAGCACAAAATTGGATTTTGTAATATTATCTAAACGCGCGAAATCGGCTTCGAAGGAAGAAAAATCGTCGCTTGCTTGCACTTCAATGCTCCAGGTTGCACGTAAAGGCTAAATTAGTTCGGGAAGGTTAGTCAGATTGCGAAAGGTCACGTCATTCATCCAGTCGCACGCGTCCCCCATAGGGGTGTCCCAAGGGATCGACAGCTGAACCGCGGCTGCTTCCGTCTCCCGAACTACCCCCCGTACCCGGCGGAGATTGTGCCCGGCTCGGGGCAACGAGCGGGAGAGGGTCGAGCCCTGTTGCTCCCGGCGAATGAAGTACTCGCGGGAGCAAATTTGTGTCAATGCCGCGCTCCTCCAATACCTTTACGCGCGTATTGCCGTCAAAGATTCTGCCGTCTGGGCCCACCACGAGCGGGTTTGGGGCGTCCGGTTGAAGGGACTTTATGATCTCGTCGCTACCCATCTTGCGAATTTGTTCAAGATCATATCGCGCACTACCTGAGGAATAAGTTGAATCCGGGTGAATTCTCTTGAGAGGAGGTTGGTCATTTGTCGCGTAGAGAAGCTGCGAACCTCGGCCGCTTTGGCCTCCTCCGCTTTCCCATCGGCCACTCTCGATTCCGTTTCCCGCGGGAACCCGTGGCTGATCCGGACTATATTTGGAAACCGGCTCGCCGCGGACTGTTCCGCCGAGTCCGAGGGTTCGCGAAATGAAGCGGGGATCAACGCCATCTTCGATCAATCTTTCGGTTGTAGACAGCCTCCAAGCAGCCTCGTCCGGCTTGGCGAGCTTTCCCAGCCCAGTCAACGCCAGATGCATCAGCGCTGCCACCGTCTCGCCCTCGCGCATCTTCTCGATGGCGCGCCGCGCGTGAGCCAGCGACAATTTTGTGACGGGGCGACCGTAGGCGACCGCAAGCATCGCCTCGAGGCGGGTCTCGTCGATCGGGGCGGTGCCTGCGCGTCCAACGGAGGCGAGCTTTGTTCGCGCGCCGAGAACCAACTCGCCGCCGTCGAAGGTCAGCTGAGAATAAGTTCGTGGAGCGGCGGAATGTGATTCAGGCATTGACGGCGGCCTTCAGTTTTCTTGGGCACGCAGCTGTCGAGATCGTCCAGCGAGTCTACTCGAGGCGCCGCTCACGGCGCCACCAACCTCACGCTCACCACCGCCAGCCCATCCCCGTCGAGATCGCCGGTGTCGCGCACGGGCACGCCGTTGATCTTGCAATCATGCACGATTCCGCCGAGCGTCTGCCGGCCGGTCGCGAGGTCGAGCCCGGACGGCGCCAGCGCCGCGTCGATCGCGTCGAGCGCGGCGTTGATCGCGGTCGTTCCGGGCGTCAGCGGATCGCGCGCGTCGAAATAGAGGAACAGCTTCGCCTCGAACGTGCGCCGCGGCGTCGCGGGCGAAGTCCATTGATAGGTCTCGGGGCCGGACTCCAATTGAAAGAAGGCGGGACGGAACGCCGAGGGGACTTCGCTCCAGAGCTTCATCCGCCGCGAGGCGAGGCCCCAGGAATAAGCGGCCGAAACCGTCGCGAACAGGGCGGAAAAGGCAGCTTCGCGGCTCATGTCTGCTCCCAGCTTTCGCTTGCCGCGGCGGCGAGGGCGGCGACGATCTCGGCGCGCATCTCATCCAGGCTCGATCTGAGATAGGAGCGCTCCGGGATCAGCGAGCCGGGATGCTCCACTCTCCGCGCGAAATGCATCGCGCCGTGGGCGACGAAGGCGAGCACGCTCGCCTTGCTGGGCAGAATCTCATGCGCACCGGTCTTGCCGCCATATTCCTGGATCGCCGCATATTTGACGTCGCCGAACGAGCCGACCGTCGCAGCCACGTCTTCGCCGTGGCCCGAGATCTCTGCGGCGATCGACGCGGCGAGGGCGCCCGAACGCGAGTTCAGCACTTCGCCGGCGAGCTTTTCATATTTGACCTTGTCGGCGAGCGCGCCGGCGAGTTCCTGCGCCTTCGCTGCGAGCTCGCTCGCGACCGCGGTGGGGTAGGCGTCGAGCCGCGTCCGCAGCGCGTCGACGCCATCGACGGAAAGGCCCAGCATCAGACCGCTACGCGGCGATAGGGCTGCAACAGCGACATCACCGGCGCCGAGATCGCAGATATATCATACGCGATCGTTTCCTGGCCGCCGATCGACTTGGAGCGCAGCCCGATGCGTTCGGCGGACCGGAAGCGCTCCGCGGCGAGTTCGAGCGCGGCCTGCGCGATGTCCTGAGGAATGTAGCCGTACGAGATCGAAACCGCCGCCCCGGCATCGCCGGCGC
>JBAQGU010000992.1:0-5509 GCA_049287975.1 Roseiarcus sp. | reverse complement strand
GGCGTGATGCCGAGCCGCAGTTGTTCGTCAGGCGAAATATCCGAATGGGTCATCGCAGCGGGATGAGAGGCGAGGCTCTCGGTCCCGCCCAGGCTGACGGCGAGCTTGATCACCTGAAGTCGATCGAGCACGGCGAAGGCTTCCGCCTCGCCGCCTTTGACTTCGAAACTGAAGGTCGACCCCGCTCCCTTGCACTGGCGCTCGTAAATCGGGCGGTCCGGATGATCCTCGGGAAGCAGACCAAGGTGCCAGACCGAGGCGACGTCGGGATGGCCGGCCAGAAAATTCGCCACCTCGCGCGCGCCTTCGGCCGAAGCGGTCATTCTGAGTTTCAGCGTCTCGAGCGATCGCATCAGCAGCCAGCCGGTGTGAGGATCGCACATCGTCCCCAGGATCGTGCGCATGCCGCGGATCGGCTCGAGCGCCACGGCCGTTCCCGAACATCCTCCCGCAATGAGATCGGAATGGCCGCCGACATATTTTGTCAGCGAGGTCACGACGAGATCGGCGCCATGCGTCATCGGCGTCTGATACAGAGGGCCGAGCATCGTGTTGTCGACGATGACGACCGGACGCTTGCCGTCGGCGCCGAGCAGACCGTCGGTGATTTCCCGCGCCCTGCGTATATCGACGAGGCCGTTGGTCGGATTGGCCGGCGTTTCTATGTAAATCGCGGCGATCGAACCCAGAGCGCGCGCCCGATCGACCGCTTCTTCCATCGACTTTGTTCCGCCTTCGGCGGGGAAACCGACAGGGTTGACGCCGAATTGCGGGAGGATCCTGTTCAAGAGAAAGTCCGTGCCGCCGTAGACGGGGCCCGAGTGAACGATCACCGTCCCGGGCCGCACATAGGCCCACAGGCAAGTCGAGATCGCGGCCATGCCGGACGCAAATGCCAGGTTGGCCTCGGCCTCGTCCCATATCGCCAGCCGGTCCTCGAGAATTTCTAGGTCTGGGTTGTTGATCCGGCTGTAGATGAGGCCGGGTTCCTCGTTCGGCCGTTTTTGCCTCAAGCCGTAGGCCAGTTCGAAGAACTCCTTGCCGTCCCGGGCGGTGCGGAAGACGAATGTCGAGGTGTGGAAGACGGGCGGCTTCAGAGACCGTTCAGACAGGAACGGATCGTAGCCGTAGCCCATCATCAGGGTTTCCGGCGACAATTGCCGATTTCCCAGGAGTCTCTTGCGCCATCCTTTGTCGATCATGAGAGTCTCCTCCAAGGGTCACGGCTCGAGTGTAAGCGCAGCAGAATGGCCCGGCGTCCCTCTCGATAACCGGCAGCCCCCGCTTTTGTTCGAGAACGGAGTGTCGGAAGAGATCCGAATCCCCATGCCCGAGCATCATGGCGCCTCCATGGCGCAGATCAGTTCGATGATCGACCTAGGCCGGCGCCCGAAAACTAGTGACGCGAACTGACGAGGTCGACGTGCTCCGAGCGTTCCCGTTCACCACGCGCGCTCCCCGTCATTGCGAGCGCAGCGAAGCAACCCATCTCTCCCCGAGATGGTCCGCCGACGAGTTCACAATACCGGTCGTGTAGCAAGCGCTTCAAGGACCCGCGGCGGGGGCGGACGAGACGTGATCCAATCGGCGGGCGGGCGGCAGCGGAACCGTGGATTGCTTCGCTTCGCTCGCAATGACGGAGAGCGCTGGAGGTCTCCCGCGCGTCAAACGGCCTGCGGCCAGGTCGCCGTCACCTCACCGGGCAGCGTGAACTGAAAGATGGCGCCCCGCCCTTCGTTGGGGCTCGCCCACAATCGGCCGCCATGCGACTCGACGATCCGCCGACTGATGGAAAGTCCCATCCCCGTGCCTTGTGGTTTTGTGGTGAAGAATGCGTCGAAGATGCGCTCGGCTTGATCGACGGAAAGCCCGACGCCGGAATCACTCACCGAAATCAAGAGCTGACCTTGCTCGGTCCGCTTCGATGCGATGGTAAGGTCACCGCCCGTCTCTCGCATCGCCTCGATGCCGTTGAGCATCAGGTTCATCAAAACCTGCTGCAGCTGAATGCGATCCGCTGTCGTCCGCGGAAGCCCCGGATCGAATTCCCCGCGGATTGAAATGAAGCGTCGATCCGCCATGTCCCGCAACAAAACCCTCATCTCCCGAAGGATTTCGTTCAAGTCGACCACTTCCCGTTCCGGCGCGCCTCGCCCGTAGAGTGAGCGAACCCTGTCGATGATGCCGGCGGCGCGCGTTACCCCCGCGACCATTCTGGAGGCGGCGCCGCGGGCTTCCGTCAGATCGGGTGGATCACGAGAGAGCCATATCATGCTAGTGTTGGCGTCCATGACGGCTGCGGTAATCGGCTGCTTGATTTCGTGAGCCAGCGAGGCGGCCAGTTCTCCCATCATGCTCACGCGGTTCATGTGGGCGAGATCGGCCTCGAGCTCGCGCAATCTTTCGCGCTGTTGTTCGGCGCGTTTGCGCTCGGTAATATCCGTGACGGCGCCTACGAAGATCAGGCTTTCCGGATCTTCGCCGGTCAAGCGATGAGCCACGGCTTCGACATATTTGACAGAACCGTCGCCCATCGACAGACGATGCTCGGCAATAAACTCGGACCCTTCCTTCGCGGCGCGGTCGAGGAGTTGCTGCAGGGACATCCGGTCGTCGGGATGGGTGCGCTCCATCACCAGTTGGATATTCGGCTTAGTTGACGGCTCGCATTCAAATACTCGATAGCTCCCATCGGACCAGTAGAGTTCCCCGGTCGAAGCGTTCCAGGCGAAACTCCCAGTGTGGCTCAATCGCTCCGCCTCTGCCAGATACATCTCGCTCCGGCGTAGCGCGTCCTCGGCCTTCTTGCGTTCGGCTCGTTCCCGGGCTTCGCGCAACGCGCGCTGCACCGACGGGACGAGCCGTGACAATCGCGTCTTCAGAACATAGTCCGTGGCCCCGATCTTGAGCGCTTCGATCGCTTTCTCTTCGCCGAGCGAGCCCGAGACAAAGATGAAAGGCAGGTCAGGGCGAGCATTCATCGCAAGCGTCAATGCGGAAAGACCGTCGAACGAAGGAAGTGTGTAATCCGCGAGAATGAGGTCAATTCCACCGTCCTCGAGAGCGGCCAGGAACTCGGCGCGCGTTTGCGCCCGGATGACTTCACAGATGAAATGATCCGCCTCGAGGAGCTCTTGAATGAGCTCCGCGTCCATGGCGCTATCCTCCAGCAACAGAATGCGGAGTGGAGACGTCATGGCGCCTACTTCATGCTTCCCGGCGGCGGCTGGTTGATGATCGCCCAGAAGACGCCCAGTTCCTTGATCGCATTGACGAATTCGTGAAAGTCGACCGGCTTCACGACGTAGGCGTTCACGCCGAGTTTGTAGCTTCTGATCATGTCCTTTTCCTCGTGCGACGAGGTCAGCACCACCACCGGTATCAGCTTCAGGCGCTCGTCGGACCTGATTTTTTGCAATATTTCCAATCCGTCGACCTTCGGCAGCTTCAGGTCCAGCAGCATGACCGCGGGGTTCTCGCTGGAGCGAGTGCTGAACTCGCCTCGACAATAGAGGTAATCCAGAGCTTTTTCTCCGTCACGGGCAACCATGACCTCGTTTGCCAGGTTGTGATCGGCCAGCGCCGTCAAAGTGAGTTCCACGTCCCTCGGATCGTCCTCGACGAGCAATATGCGTCCCAGTTCGCTCATGGCGTTTTCGCGGTCCTCTCCGCAGCAGGTTGTGTCTTAGGCAGTGAGAAATAGAATGTCGCGCCTTGATCGACGTTTCCCTCGGCGCGGACCTCTCCGCCGTGCCGGTGGATGATCCGCCGGACTGTCGCAAGACCGATTCCCGTCCCTTCAAACTGTTCCGGGAGATGCAGACGCTGAAACACGCCGAATAGTTTATCTACATATAGCATGTCGAAGCCGGCGCCGTTATCCCGCACGAACACCTCTACTTCGTTTTCCCTATCCAAACAACCGATCTCGATTACGGCCCGGGCTCGCATGTTCGTGAATTTGACCGCATTGGAGACAAGATTGACCATCACCAGCTTCAGCATCGAACGATCGCCATAACAGACTGGAAGAGGCTCGATCTTCCAGATGATAATCCGTGCCCCGGTATCCTGCCCGATCTCCGCGACGGCGTCTTTGGTTAGCTGGTCCAGGCTCACCAGCGCCTTTTTGGTCTCGGCCCGGCCAATCCTGGAAAACGCCAGGAGATCGTCGATCAAATTGCCCATTCTCATTGCCGATTCGAGAATCGTTTGTAAAAACCGGCGACTTTTCTCGTCGAGCGAGGAGGCCGCCTGTTTCTGAAGCAACTCCGAGAATCCGACTATGTGGCGAAGCGGCGCGCGAAGGTCGTGCGAGACGGAATAGGCAAACGATTCCAATTCGCTGTTGCTAGTTTCGAGCTCCCGAGCCCGCTTGGCCAGCTCGTTGTTGAGTTTGAGAATTTCGCCCGAGTGTTCGCGCAGCGACGCTTCCGCGTTTTTCTGCCTCACAGTCAGGAGCGTGACCAGACTTATCGCTGTGAGGCTGATCACCGTGTCGATGATCCCCACGTACGCCAGCCCGCCTGGTGGGCTCAGATAGTCGGCCAAAATTGTCAGGACCGCACATCCTGCCGCAACGCCGACGACGCCGTTCGCGGAGCAGAAGCGGGCTGCCATCAGAACGACCACGGTGTAAAGCGTGGAAAATGCGATGTCCGTTGGCGTGAACGCGTCAGCCACAAAGTTGGCGCCGGCGCAAAGGGCCGTTGCGATCGGAAGGAAGCCAATCCGGCCGTACCCGCCGCTTCGGGCTTGTTCGGACAAAGTGGACTGAGATCGGGTCGGCAGCGAAAAGTTACTCATGGACCCTCGCAGGGCGCTTCAAGCCACGCAGTGATCGCGGCAAAGGCCGTGAAGACAAAGATTTTCGAACCGTATTTGCAGAAAACGGCTGAATCGGCGAAATTCCCTGCATTTTTCCCTGCCACCAGGGAATGTATCACGTCAGGAGACCGGGACTCAATCCGCGGGGGCATGCTCGAGAAACGCGCATTATACCCGCGTGCGTCCAGGAAGCCGCGACGCAGCAAAGCTCACTGGCTCCGCGTCGCTTTCAACGGCTAACCAGCCGCTGCGCTCGGGCCGCGCCCTTCACATCTCCACCACGTCGATCCCCGACTGCGCGGCGTGAGCGAGGTCGGCGACGTGGCGGTGGTGGGTGAAGACGATCACCTGGCGGCGGCGGCCGTATTCGGCGAGCAGCGCGAGCGTGCGGGCCGTGCGCTCGTCGTCGAAGCTCGCCAGGATGTCGTCGCCGATGAACGGCAGCGGCTCGCCCGCGCGGCGCTCGAGCAACGCCAGCCGCAGCGCGAGAAACAGCTGGTCGCGCGCGCCTTCGCTGAGGCCTTCGATGCGGACGCGTTCGCCCTCTGGCCGGAGTGCGACCAGCACCGGCCGATCCGAATCGTCATAGTCCGCGCCCAGCCCGGCGAAGCCGCCTGCGGTCGCGAGCGAAAACAGCTCGCCCGCCCGCGCGACCAGCGGATCCTGCGCCGCGGCGCGGTGG